>JANYEB010000110.1 GCA_025363355.1 Chitinophagaceae bacterium
TGCCAAAAGAGAAGAGGAACATAAAAAAATTATTGAAGAAGAGAAGCGACCTATGATTAGACCAACTGTACCTGATTTACCAACTTCTAGCGATTGGTTTTTAACAGTGTATTTAGGCAACAATATTGGTTATGTTAGTAACCCACAAATTAGCAATAGTCATTTACAATATCAATTTGGTATTGGTTATAATTTTAGCAGAAATGTTAGTTTGCAAACAGGTGTTGCTTTTGGCAACAGAACCTTTGATATGAGAAAAGACCAATTTACTTATAAAGGTCCTGGAGCTTTTGAAAAGTATATCAGAAACATTAATGCAGATGTTTCTGTTATTGATATTCCCGTTACACTAAGATATCAGTTTGCTGATAAAGAAAATTTTGGATGGTTTACCACTATCGGCATTTCAACAGTTTTCTCAAAAAAAGAAAACTATATTGTAACAATTGATAATGGAAGTACTACAACATATCTATATCAAAATTTTGAAAACACCTCTTCTTGGATGTCTATGTTAAATCTATCTATTGGTTATCAATATCCACTAAGCAAAAAAGTGACGCTAACTGTTGAGCCATATCTACAACTTCCGTTCAAAGTAATTGGAGAAGGAGGTTCTAAATTATCTTCAGTAGGTTTCCAAATTGGAGCAAAATATAATTTGCCTAAGAGAAAGAAATAAACCTACCTTATTCTTTTATTAAAATAGCAACAAGCACAAAACCTTGTTGCTATTTTAATTTAGGTATCAAGCAATTTAATAGATTTGCCCAAATATTTTTTCTATGACCTCATTTACAATCACCTGCCCAAATTGTAGTCACGTTTTTGAACCAGCCGATGGAATGCGTGATGAAATAGAAAAAGAGTTGCGTAGTAAAATGATTGATTGGCAAAAGAAAAAAGATGATGAATTTAAGTTGAAGGAAAACCAATTTCAGCAGCAACTTTTGGCAAAGGAAAATGAAATAAATACAAGAGTGCAGCAAGAGAAAACTGCTTTGCAAGAATCTCTAAAAAAGACTATTGCAACTGACTTTGAAAACACCATCAAACAATTAAAAGATGCTGAAGCAGAGAAAGACCAGAAGTTAAAAGAAGCCAGACAGAAAGAAGCCGAATATTTAATCAAAGAAAGAGATTTAAAAAACAGAGAAGAAGAATTGGAAATATCGGTTCAAAAAAAACTGAATGATGAAAGAGAGAAGCTATCATTTGAAGTGAGGAAAAATGAAGAGCAAAGAATGTTACAACTTCAAATGGAATTTCAATTAAAACTTGCAGAAAAAGACAAACAACTTGAAGACCAAAGAAAGCTTGCAGAACAAATGAAACAAAAAGCTGAACAAGTGAGTATGCAATTGCAAGGCGAAGTGCAAGAATTATTGTTAGAGGATTTATTGCGTTCTACATTTCCATTTGATAAAATTGAAGAAGTTGGCAAAGGAGTTAAAGGTGCTGATTGTATTCAAATCATTCACAATAGATTAGGTATTGAAGCAGGAAAAATTATTTATGAAAGCAAACGAACTAAAGATTTTTCTAATGATTGGATAGAAAAATTAAAAATGGATATGAGAAACCTTGGGGCAGATATTGCTGTAATTGTTACTCAAGCATTGCCCAAAGATTTAGAACGTTTTGGCGAAAAAGATGGTGTTTACATTTGCACATTCTCTGAAATTAAAAGTGTGGCGGCTTTGCTTAGAAATGCTCTGCTAAAAATATTTGAAGTAAAAAAGAGTCAGCATAATCAAGGTGATAAAATGGTAATGCTTTATGATTACTTAGTTGGAAATGAATTTGGCGAACAATGGAAAGCTATTAGAGAAGGTTTTATGAGTATGAAGCTTTCTATTCAAAAAGAACGTGATACAATGGAACGTATTTGGAAATCCAGAGAAAAACAATTAGAAAAAGTACTGTTAAATGCTACTCACATAAGAGGAAGTATTGAAGGCATTGCAGGTGCAGATAGTATTAACTTAACAATGATTGATGATGATGATACTTTACTGTTAGAGTAGTTGCTACCCTGCTTATAAAAACAAAGCCCCCTCAAAGCAATTTGCTTCAAGAGGGCTTTGTATAGATTAACTAATAACCCCTCTGATATTAGTCAAATCATTCAACAACTAATTTTTTAGTTATTTTTCCTTCACTACTAACTATACTCACTAAATAAAATCCTTTACTGAAATTAGAGATATCAACAGTATTAGTTCCCATACTCAAATTTTGAGTTTTAACAGTTTTTCCATATAAATCTGTAACTATAAATTTCCCTTCACCAACCAACTTATCAACTAATAAATTAACAACAGATTTAGCAGGGTTAGGGTACATTACAAAATCATTGTTAATTGCTAATGGTTCAGTGTTAATTGTAACACCTCTTGCTGCACAACTAAATCCATTTCCTTGCATTGTTCTACTATTGCTACAACCATTTGGATTTGTGTAAGTGTATTTAATGCTACCACTACCAGTTGCAGTAATGGTTACAATACCACCACCAGTAATATTTGCAACCCCTGTGCTACTCCAAGCTCCAAATCCTGGCGTACTTGGTGTGCCTGAAACTCCAAATACTTTGCCTACACAAAACGACCCAATTGGTGCACCAGCTTGAGGGTTACTTGTTGTGCCTGCTGCATACGTAATTGATGGAACAGTTGGAATTGCATTCACATTAACGTTTCTTGTAACACTAGCACTACAGCCTAATAAATTATATACTGTGTACTTAATAACTGCAGGGTATTCTCCACCATTTAATCCAGTTAAAACTCCGGTATTTGCATCAATACTTGCTCTATTGTTTAAACTACTCCAAACACCACCAGTTGTTGCATTGGTCATTAAAATCGTAGCACCTACGCAAACATTATTTAATCCACCAATACTTTGTGGCACACTTACAGTTGCTACCACATAAACAGCATTTGATACATAAATAGTATTGCCAATTTTATAAGTATAAGTAATATTAGTTGTACCATTTGAGAACGATGTTATACCACCATTCAAATTATTAATTTTGGCAACACTGGTATCACTGCTTTTCCAAACACCACCAGTTACAGAACAACCTAGCCAGTTTATTGTATTTAAACTACAAGATTTTAAATTACCAGTAATTGCAGCCCCATTTGCAACTGATTTTACTGATAGAACTAATATTGCAGCACTATCACATCCATTAGCATTTGTAAAGTGTATTGTGTAAGTTCCAGAAGTTGTATAGTAATTGCCATTGAACAAATAACTATTACCAACATTAATACTATCAGTAGTGATAGATGAAGTTGATTGCAATACAGCAAACTGAAGTGCAGCAATACTATCGCAGCCTTGTGCATTCATAAACGTTTTTGTATAAGCACCAGAAACGCTATAATTTGTTCCATTCCAAAAGAAAGGTAATTGACTAGAACATTTACTTACTTGAGTAATGCTGTAAGTTTTATTACGAATAGTTGGATTGAGTAATGATGATGTTTTCAAGTACATCTCTTCATCATATAAATCACAACTTATACTACTTCCATTATTCAATACTTTCGTGATGTTTGGCAATGTATCTCCTGTTGGCACTCCATTTAACTTCCATCTATAAATTGGTACTACAACATTTTGAGATGTTGCACTAAACGTAATAGCAACACCTTCACAAACGGATTGAACATTATTCACAATTGAGATGTTTGGAATTCTTTTGTCTGTAACAAAATCAGCACTATCAACATTATTAATAACATTAAATTCTTGAGGATTTGCACCAACAATTTCAGTAATAATTCTACCAGAATCAACTGCTACAACCCATTTAGTTGATATTCTAATGCTATCGTGATCGTTTAATCGAAATGGAACACTATCGAATAGCACTTTACTTGTTGGAGTTGCATAAAAGAATTTTAGAACTGCCCTACCAGTATCTCCACCAAAGTTTCTTATATAATTACTGATAGTGATTTGTTTTCCTTTTCTAAATAACTGCCTATTAAACTTGATTCCCTCATTAATGCTTCTTGCAAAGTCTGGTGCTCCACCAACAATGATCGCTCTTGTTGCAGCATTATTTGTGGTATCACTTTCTATCACTTGATTATTAATATCGGCTCTTACTTTCAAGATTTTAGGACCTACAACATTGTTAGAATAAGTGAGTGTTGCAGCAATGGTGGTATCTCGTCCTGGTTTAATTGAATTGATAGCAACATCAACACCCAATTGCACATCATCTACCCAAAACCTTACCATTGCTGGTGTTGAGGCTAGGTTGCCAATGTTTTGAACAGTTGATACCACACTAATTGATTGCCCAGGTGCAGGGTTTAAATTACTTGGAGAAATATGTTGAGAAAGGATACGCAAGTCTGGCAAAGCGTTCACTGCATTTACATAAATGTAGCCAATATTATTGCTTTCGTTTAATTCGCAATATTGATTATTATAATCTGCTTCAATAGCAATTACATAACTACCAACTGTGTTGAATGTATTTGAAACATAAGTTGCTACAGAACTATTGCTCGCAATGTGATTCACATTATCACTGCCAATAATTGTTGAACCAATTTTAAATCTGATATGAGTAGTATCAACATCACGCAATCCTGCATTGGTAATGATAGATTGCATATCTAAATTTTTACCAATATAAACAGTGTATGGATTACAGCTTGAGCCAGTAGCATAACAATTATAACCTGCTGCTAAATCACTAGCAAAATTGATAGAATCTGCATTGTTACTTTCTACTAATTCTGTTACTTGATTATCTACATCTGTAATTACTTTTACAGATAAAGGACAATTGCCTGATGGAATATTGAAAGCATCTGAACTAATGGTAGTGCTACTTCCAGACCCTAAAGATGCAATACTTATTTTATTACCAACAGCTATATTATCTACTTTAAACTGAACTTTAAATGCAGTTGCTGCTGCACCATTGTTTTTAATTGTTGCAACAAAATTTACAGCATCGCCACTATGCACATTGCTGTTTGATACATCAATATTGCTTACATACAAATCTGGTTGAGGAACATAAATAACAACATTAATACTATTGTTTATTTCATTTAATTCATTCACCACATTTGAACCATCAGTTATTAATGTAAGATAATGGTAGCCAGGTACCCAGCTTGGTCTATTGTAATTCAACAACACAGATGTGTTGCTACATTTCCCCCCAGAAACTGATGTTGAGGCAACAGAATCAATTAATGCTGGACTACCATAGCTACTATTGGTTTCATAGATAAATAATTTTGATGCACCGGCAACTGTGCAAGTTGAATTATAGTTTCTAACACTAAATGCTGTATTGCCAGTTTGTGAGAAACTTGCCAAGTATAAATCTGGCAAATTTTGCTCAACGTAAACAACAGTTGAACCACTTACTTCACTTCTTACATTAGCTGCATTATAGTAACTATGCGTATAAGATAAAGTGTGATTTCCAGTTGCTAAAACAAAGGCATCATTATAGTTTACAGTTTGATTTACTTGCAATGAATCAACTATATGTATGTAGCTCAAACTGCCATCTACAAAGACTTTGATGGTATCGCTATAAGAACTTGCTGTTCCATTATTAACAATAGATAAAGCATAATTAAATGATTGATTATTGATTAAACAACAAGGTGCAGATGCCGAAGTATAATAGTAAGGTTCATAATTACTACTTGTTCCACCACCACTAGAGCCACAACTTACACCACAAGGAATTGCAAAATTTTGAACGGTTGTTGAGCCTGTTAAAGTAAAGTCTGTTACTTCTATTTGATAGTTATTTGTACCACAATTATAAGGTACATACACACTCCAATTTCCATCAGTAATTGTGTAAGTAGAACCAACTGCAACACCATTAACTTTTACAGTAACAGTTGCACCCAAAACAGGTGGATTACCAACAAGGTTCAATCCACTGTAACGTGCATTACCACTGAATACTACACCTGTTGGACAAGTTTGTGGATAAGCATTTGAGGTTACTAAAATAGTTCCAGGAACACTAAACGCACCAACAATAATTGGACGAATTGCATAGTTGTTCAACGCATTAGTTTCACCTAAATCATTAGCACTATCTATCCATACTTTTATGGGATAAAACCCTTCAGTATTATAAACAAAATTCATACTAACAACAGCAGTACTATTTGCACCAATAAAAGGCAATATTGTTTGGTTATTATAAAGACTATCTGTATAAAAACGAATGTTTACATTACTTGCACTATATGGTGTGCTGTTGTGTATAGTTGCAAACACAGTAAAGGTTTGCCCAACGTTTGGATGAGCAACACTAAACGTAATATCACTTGCAAATATTTTCAAATCTAAAGTTTGGTCTGTAACAACTGGTCCATTGTTATGTGCAGTATTAGCAAGGGTTGCAGGATTTCCCAAGCTATCATTTGCAAAGAATCTATAACCATAATTATTACCAACATTTAGATTTGTAGAATAAGTAAACTCCTCTCCTGCTACCCAATTTGTAGTGTTGTTTACTTTGTTCATTGTAAACGTTCCTTCATCATTATCTATGTAATCTCCATCACCATTTTTATCTAACCCAACTTTAGGATAACCAAACTGTGGTGCAGTATTGGTGCTACTTTTATACACGATTCTATAGGTATAATTTCCTGCTTGTCCTACATTTGGATTAACACCAGATGTTGAATTGTATGGATTGCCATTTACAAAATTTAATGTTGGTGGTGTGTTATTGATATAGCTTGTTCCACTAACATTTGCAGTAATTGCAGCTAATCCATTTGTAGTTGTATTGATTGTTATTACAGCATTTGAACTTACAATAGCAGTGGGTTTAAACTTAGCAGTAATAGTTGCAGTTCCACCAACAGTAATAGTAGTATTAGATGTTCTTGCACTAAACAAACTGTTGTTTGATGTGATAGAACTTATAAGAACTGCTATATTTCCTGTGTTGGTTACAGTGAATGTTTCTGTTGCAGAATCACCCACTTGAACATTACCAAAATTTCTATTTGATGGACTTATAACCCAAGCTGGTGAGGGGTTTATGCCTTTACCTTGTAAGGTTGCAGTAAAGTCTCCTATAGAAGTTGATATAGTTAAAGTTTTAGTATAAAACAATGTTGCAGTTGGTGTAAATGATATTGAAATATTTACATTATTACCAGCATTAATTGTTTGTGAACTAACACTTCCACTATAAGGAGCAGCCACACTTATACCATTTAATGTAATTGGCAATGTGCCATTATTTGTAATGGCTATACTGTAATTGCTTGTTGTGTTTGTTACAACATTTCCATAGTTATAATTATTTGGAGAAATATTGACTGATGAAAAATTAACACTCACAGATACTAAATCTTGTGCTGTGCAACCATTAGCATTTGTGCCAGTTACAACATAGTTTGTATTGCTTGTTGGTGATACATTTATTGAAGATGTTGTATCAGCAGCATTCCCTGTATTCCAACTATAATGCAATGCACCAGTTGCTGTAAGCGTTGTGCTGCTTCCTAATAAAATAGATTGATTTGCACCAGCATCAACATTTGGTAAGGCATTTACATTGACTGTAATTTGTTTACTCACTATACAGACATTTGTTGAAGTAACTGTGTATGTTATTGCACTAAATGGACTAGCTGTAACACTTGCTCCTGTTGTGCTTGAGAGTGCTGTTGATGGACTCCAAGTATAATTGCTGCCACCAGTTGCAGTTAATATTGTTGGATTAGTAGAACAAACAGGATTCACACTTGCAGTAACATCAATTGTATGTTTAGCAACTACATTAATATTAATTGTTTTGTAAATACTATCACAACCTTGATAACTAACTAATGTATCGTGCAATGTTGTTGATGAAGTATATTTTACATTGTTGTAAATAACACTATCGCAACCAGACAAGTTAATTGTTTGAGATGCAGCATTCACAATAGTTACAGCAATATTTACAACATTATAAATACTATCACAACCACTAACATTACTTCTTACAGTATCTTTTAAAACTGTTGATGAATTGTAATTATTTGAATTGTAAACTACATTATTGCAACCACTAACATTTGTTGTATTTATAGTTGGCACTAAATGATGTATTGTAATATTTACAGTTTTGTACACACTATCACAACCTTGATATGATGATAATATTTGATTAAGAACTGTACTATTAGTATAGGTTACACTATTATAAACTACACTATTACAACCAACAAAAGAAAGGGTTTGGTTTGATGGAATAATTTGGTTGATTGACAATGTTGCATTTTTATAAATACTATCGCAACCTAAACTACTTTTTATTGTATCCCTTATTATTGTTGTGTTTGAGTAAGTAACGCTATTATAAAAAAGGCTATTGCAACCAGACAATACAATGTTTTGTGTGGTAGGATTTACTACTACAATATTCACTGTTTTATACACACTATCACAACCTGTTTGGCTATGCAAAGTATCGTGAACAATAATTGAATTTGTATAAGTAACACTTTTATAATTCACACTTCCACAACCTAATAAATTTACATTTTGTGCTGTTGGATAAATGACAACTATGTTATGAACATTGTAAATACTATCACAATTATGAATACTTTTTACAGTATCTCTTACAATTATATTGTTTGTATAATTTATACTATTAAATGTATAAGAGCCACAGCCAATAAGGGTTTCAGTAGTTGTAGTTGGTGTTGCATTATATACAGTAATATTTATAGTTTTATAAATACTATCGCAACCTTTTATGGTTTTTACAGTATCAATAAATGAAGTTGAATTATTATAAGCAACACTATTATAGCTAACACTATTGCAACCACTTAAATTAATAGTTTGTGTAAAGTTGTACTTAGGATTTACAATAATAGTAGCAGTTCTTACCAAACTATCGTACCCAAAACTTACAGATTTAAAACTGTCAACTACAATGGTATTGGCAGTATATACAACACTCTTATAAATAGTACTGCCACAACCAGTTACAGTTATATTTTCAAATTGATTGTTAGGGTATACTGTATAAGGAATTGTATTTGTAATACTCCAAGTGCCATTGGCATCTTGAGTTCTTATAAAAAAGTTGTGAATACCAGCACTTAACGTGTGAGGATTTACAACACTTGCAACATAATCTGCAATGTTTGTAGCAGCTGTAATAGCTATGTTTGTTCCATTTCCAAAGCCTGGGTCAATATCTACAAAAAATTCTGCCTTCACAATGTTCAAATTCAAAGATGCACCCAACTTGAAAAATGTTTGTCTAGTAGTTAAACTCCAAGCACCATTTCCATCTTTTGTTCTTATGCTAAATGTGTGAAAACCGTTGCTAGCATTAGATAAATCAATACTAACAACTTCATCAACCAAGTTTGTTGTTGGTAAAAAGTTAATAGTTGTTCCAGTACCAAAATCTATATCTGCATCAATAAAATATTCAGCCTTCACCAAATTTGGAGCAGATGAATTTGAACCAGTTTTAAAAATAGCTTGACCACTTGTTAAACTCCAACCACCATTTGCATCTTTTGTTCTAATATAAAAACTGTGAAAGCCAATGGTGATAGAGCTAATATCAATATTTAAAATTTGATCTGCTAAATTAGCTGATGGTGTAAATGAAATTGGCAAACCACTTCCAAAACCTGGATCTGTATCAAAAAAGTATTCGGCAGCAACAATATTTGGGTTGCTAACAGCTGATCCTGCTTTAAATATTGATTGATTATTTGTAATACTCCAAGCTCCATTTGCATCTTGCGTTCTTATAAAAAAACTATGAAACCCCGCTGAAATGGCTGACAAATCTATGTTTAAGATAACATCAGCAATGTCATTTGCAGCAGTTAATGGAATTGATGAACCCAATTCAAATCCTGGGTCTGTATCAAAAAAGTATTCCGCTTTTGCAATTTTAGGATTGTTACTTCCACCACTATTTGTTCTAAAAACTGATGTGCAAGTTGTTACACTCCAAATGCCATTTGCATCTTGGCTACGAATAAAAAATTTGTGAAAGCCATTGCTGATATTAGTAATATCAACATTATATAATTCGTCTGAAATATCTGTTGCTGCTGAAACAGGAATATTATTTGCCAATCCAAAACCTGGGTCTGTATCAAAAAAGTATTCAACTTTTGTGATATTGGTTTGCGATTGAACGTTTATAGCAACAAGCAAATACACCAACACAAATAGCCAACGGCATTTTGTAATTGTGTTTGAAATAGTTTGCATTTTGTTTAGTTTAAAAAATGAGATAAGAACTATAAATTTTAACGAATGACTATTATCATTAATATTTAACTATTAATTCATAATCCATCAGCCATAACTCATAATTAATTATTACTTCTGGTACTAAACTTGATGTTCATACTATTTCCTGCTGGAGTACTTGGTACTTCTAATTTGTAGATAGATGGAATAGGTGGCGTAACTGCTAATCTAAAAGGTGTTGAACCTCCAAAAGCACCACAATCAACCCCACTAATTCCAGCACCAATTGCAGGACTACCAGCTTTTAATTGATATACATTATCTAAATACCCACCAACATTATTTTCAAAAACAGTAGACATACTTACACTATTTTGATTACCATTACCTGCTGGCAAACTAGCATTTGAACTTAAATTATTACGAACTAAACAACCACTAAAGCCTACCTGAACACCTTGATTGAAAATATTATTGTCAATTGTACAATTATATAAACTACCTTGACCATAACTTGTAGAATAAGCGTGAATAACATTATTAGCAATAGTTCCATCACAATCACTTGAATTAACTATTGTGTTAGCAACAATATTGTTTACAATAACTATATTATTACAATTATTAGTCATATTTATATTGTTTATAAAACAATTTTTTATGATAATATTATCTGCGTTATTAAGGTTAATTCTACCTAAATCTGAATAGCCACCATAGTTAATTGGATCGCTATAAGTACACACACAATTTTGCAATAATATATTTCCAACACCATTATTTAAATTTAAGTCTGAGGCAAACTTTACCATTATTACACTTCCATTTGCACTAGCATTACTAATAGTAAGTCTAGAGACATAACCACTATTAGATTGAACTTGGTATCCTGGATTTTGAGTAATAAAATTTCCAGAACTAATTAACACCAAACGTTTAGTCATTATTAAATTACCATAGCTATTGCCACTTGGTTCAAGGTGTACTGTATCACCAGCATTTGCTGCATCGTGTGCTGCTTGTACAGTTGCAAAATCAGCAGTAATACCACTATTATTATTTACTCTCCAAATTTTTGCATTTGCTGTTGTAGCTGTTAATACTAAAATTGCAATGATGATGTGTAACTTTTTCATAATGTAATGTTTAATTGTGTATGATTTTGATTGATTGATTTTCTAATGCAAACGAACATAAAAATTCAATCTAAATAAATACCCTGAGTAGGGTATTTATTCAAAAAAGATATAGTCAACGCAACTTTTAGGAACTCGCTGATGCAGCATTAAATTAACATTTCAATTAATATCAATCTTAACTTTGATTTTTAAATTGGATTATGAGAAAACTAGTAGTAACACTTTTTATTATCGTATTATTTATTCCTGATCTTAATGCACAAAATAAAATACTTGATAGCCTTGAAAACTTGGTGCAAGTTCAGAAGGATACACAATTAGCAGCTACCTATAATGAACTTACTTGGCAGTATAGAACAGTAAATAAAGAAAAAGCTATTTTGTATGGCAATAAGGCTATTGAATTGGCAACTAAAATTAACTATTCAAAAAGTATAGCTCAAGCCTACAACGATTTAGGTATTATTTTTTATGATAAAGAAAACTATGATTCGGCAATTGCACTCTATAATAAAGCAATTGAAATTAGAAAAAAATTGAATGATGAATTAGGCATTGCAAAGCTTTATAACAAAATAGGAATTGTGTATCAAAAGCAAGGTGTGTTTGATAAAGCACTTGAAAATCAATTTGCATCTTTACACCTTTTTGAAAAATTTAAGAACGATTTTGGAACTGCTTATGCACTCAATAATATTGGCATTTTAAATCAAAATCTAGGCAGATTTAATGAAGCGATTGAGTACCATAAAAGATCACTTGCTATTAAAGAAAAAATAAAAGATAGAATTGGTGTAGCAGGTTCATTTGTAAATATTGCCAACATTTATTTAATTACTCAAGATTATAAAAATGCTGAGTTAACCTACCTAAAAGCTATTGAAACTGCAAGAGAACTTGGCGATAAAGAATATCTTTCTAACGCCTTAAATAATATTGGCAATTTATATAAAATTACAAAGCAGTATGATAAAGCAATAGCAAGCATTACAGAGTCTTTAGACATTAGAAAATCTTTAGAAGATAGCAAAGGAATTGTTAGTTGCTACGGCAATTTGGGTGATATATATTTTGAAAAAAAAGAATACAAAACTGCCGATACTATTTTTAATAAAGCATTGCTTATTGGCACAAAGGCAGTGAACTGTTTGCCAGAAATAAATAAGGTTTATTTATCTTACTCTAAACTCTATGAAACCATTGGTGACAGTGCAAAAGCTCTTAACTTTTATAAACTATATTCTACCACAAAAGACTCACTTTATACAGACCAAGTAGGAAGCAAATTTGCCGAACTAGAAACCAAATACAAAACCTTAGAACAAAATGAACAAATACAAAAACAACAGTTTCAAATTGCAAAAAGAAATTATTGGATTATTGTAACTTCAGGATTGTTAATTCTAGGTGGATTGATTGGATATTTATTTTATAGAAGAAAACAATTGCAACAGAAAAACAAGCTACAAGCAGAAGTTTTGCATCAACAAGAACTAGCAACAAAAGCAGTTTTATTTGCCGAAGAAAATGAAAGAAAAAGAATTGCTAGCGATTTACATGATGGGGTGGGACAAACAATGAGTGCTGCAAAAATGAATTTAAGTGCTTTGCAAAATGATTTAAAAAACATAGATGAAAATCAAAAATTAGCATTTGAAAAAGCTATACAATTGGTTGATGATAGTTGCAAAGAAGTGAGAAGCGTTTCTCATAATATGATGCCAAATGCTTTGTTAAAATCTGGGCTTGCAAATGCTATTAGAGAGTTTATTCATCAAATTGATAATCGTATTATTAAAATAGATTTATATACTGAAGGTTTGAATGAAAAGTTGGATAATAATACTGAAACAGTTTTGTATAGAGTGATTCAAGAAAGTGTAAACAATGTCATCAAACACAGTGGTGCAAACCATTTGGACATTTCCTTATTAAAAGATATTGATGGATTATCTGTAACTATTGAAGATAATGGAAAAGGGTTTGATACAACAGATAAACACAAATTTGAAGGCATTGGATTAAAGAATATTCAATCAAGAATTCATTTTTTAAAAGGCACAGTTGAATGGCAATCACAAGTAAACAAAGGAACTTTGGTGGCTATTCATATTCCAATTTAAAACAGCATTTAGTCACACACAAAAAATATTAACTTAGCTTATAAAACAAATCATTGACTACAAAAAAAATAAAAGTTGCTATTGTTGATGACCATCAAATTGTTATTGATGGCATCACTGCATTGCTAAATAATCATCATAACATTTCAATCGTTATAACCACTACCTCATCACTACAAATGCTGAAATTATTGCAACAATATAACGTAGATATTTTATTAACAGATGTAATGATGCCAGAATTAAATGGCTATGAATTAGCAAAAAAAGTGAAGCAAGAATTTCCTAGTATAAAAATATTAGTACTT
>JANYEB010000126.1 GCA_025363355.1 Chitinophagaceae bacterium
GAAATGGTTGACTTGGTTGTTGTTCAAAAGATTCAAGAAAAAGAAGAAACTAATTAAATAAAAATGTCTTTATGAAATACTGTCGAATTCTTTTTGTTTTCCTTTTTACAAACTCTTTGCAGTTTGCTTTTGCTCAAAAAATAGAGATAGTTAACAGTGGCACAAAAACGTCTATCAGAGGATTGTGCGTTGTTAGTGATAAAATAATTTGGGCAAGTGGTAGCAATGGAATGGTGGCAAAAAGTACTGATGGTGGTAATAATTTTTCTTGGATGCAAGTGCCCAATTTTGAGAAAAGAGATTTTAGAGATATTGAAGCATTTGACAGCAATACAGCTATCATCATAGCCATTGCAGAGCCCGCACAAATTTTAAAAACTGTTGATGGCGGCAAGCATTGGAACATTGTCTTTACAGATTCTACTAAGGGAATGTTTTTAGATGCAATGAGTTTTTATAATAACAAAAATGGCATCGTGATTGGCGATCCAATCAACAATAAAACATTTATTGCTACAACAAGGGATGGTGGAAATAATTGGATAAAAAAAGATTCAACACCAACCTTGACAGAAGGAGAAGCCTTTTTCGCATCAAGCGGAAGCAATATTGTTTATCAAAAAAAGAAGATGCTTTTTGTTTCTGGTGGCAAAAAATCTAATCTTTATTATAACAATAAAAAGTATGAATTGCCTATTGTGCAAGGATTAGAAAGCACTGGTGCTAATTCAATTGATGTATTTAATAACAAAGCAATTATTGTTGGTGGAGATTTTTCAAAAGATTCAAGTACTACAAATAATTGTGTATTGGTAGATTTAAAGAAGATGATATTTACTCAGCCTAAAACTTCACCAACAGGCTATCGTTCGAGTGTTGTTTATATCAACCAGAATATAGCAATCGCTTGTGGTTTAAATGGTGTTGATATTAGTAATGATGCTGGCTTAAACTGGCAAAAAATCAGCAACGATGGATTTCACGTTGTAAAAAAATCTAAAAAAAGTAAAGCTGTTTTTTTAGCTGGTAGCAAAGGAAGAATTGCAAAACTGATTCTTTAAACTTCCTTTAGATATTTTAAAAACAACTGCAAAGCTTTCTTTTTCTCATCATCAAAATTGTATGAAATATTTTCAGTGTAATATTTTTTGATACCATAAAATGGGAAATCAATTTCCCTCACTACTTCATCAATATTATCTAGTCCTAACTTGTTTGCAGCATTAAAGGCTTTTATAAACGCTTCATCAATTGGTTTATTGGCAACCCAAGTTGCAAACACAAATGGCAAACCGGTAAAGTTTCTCCAGTTAGTTGCTAAGTCATAATTGTATTTAAAATCATTTCTATATTGCAACGCTCTGTCACCAATAATTACACCAGCAGTTGTGCCATTAATTTCATTGATATAATTCTCAGAAGCTTCAATAAATTTTACTTTTTTTTTCCAGTAGTGCTTTAATAGAACTTTTGTAAGTGCTACAGAAGTTCTGCTCTGATAATCCAACAAAACGGTTTGTATTGTATCTATTGGTGAATGACTGAATAATGAAACACTTGCAACATCATTAATTGCTCCTATGCAATAATCACTTATCAAATGATAGTTCTTTAAGTTGTTTAAAACAGCTACAGGCACAAGACCAATATCAATAGTATCATCTAAAAGCATTTGTGCAATTTTTGATGGATACTCCTCAATTAAGTCAATGTTATTAATAATTTCACTACGTTTAATTCCATATAAAAGTGGCTTTGTATTTAAATAACTTACAGCACCTATTCTAATCTTATTCAATTCTGCTAATTTTACCGCAAATAAAACGTTTATTAATTAATTGGTTAATTCGTTAATCAGTTTATTTGTAACTTTCTTAATCATAATAATGGAATTAAATTCACTTACAGCCATCTCTCCTATTGATGGACGCTACAGAAAACAACTTGCTTTTTTAGATGAATATTTTTCGGAATTTGCTCTGATAAAATATCGTGTTAAAGTAGAAGTATTGTATTTCAATTTTCTTTCAAAAAAGAAGTTCTTTCCACTTCCACTTAAAGTAAAAAATGAGTTACTGAACCTTGTTGATAATTTTAGTATCGAAGATGCTCAAACCATCAAGCAAACAGAAACCATCACTAATCACGATGTTAAAGCTGTAGAATACTTTATAAAAGATTTTTTGAAGAAGCATAATGAAACCAAAAGTATTGAATGGGTTCATTTTGGATTAACATCTCAGGATATCAATAATACTGCAATTCCTCAGTTGATAAAACACTTTTTTGAATATGAATATTTGCCAAGTATTTTAAACCTACAGAATGAGATTTTGGAACTTGCAAAAAAGTACAAGGATATTAGTCTGTTAGCTAGAACCCATGGACAGCCTGCATCTCCAACAAAACTTGGAAAAGAAATGATGGTTTTTGTAGAGCGTTTGCAAAATCAAATTCAACTGTTGGTTCATATTCCATTTACTGCAAAATTTGGTGGAGCAACAGGAAATTTTAATGCACACAATGTTGCTTTTCCAAATAAAAAATGGATTCAATTAGCTAATGAATTTGTAGAAAATGATTTGCAATTACAACGCCAGCAGTTTACTACACAAATTGAACATTACGATAATTTGGCTGCTCAATGTCAAGCTGTAGCAAGAATCAATACAATACTCACAGATTTTTGCAGAGATATCTGGCAATACATCAGCCAAGATTATTTTAAACAAAAAACAAAAGCAGGAGAAGTTGGCTCCTCAGCAATGCCTCATAAAGTTAACCCAATAGACTTTGAAAATGCTGAGGGGAACTTAGGAATGGCAAATGCGATTTTAGAGCATCTTGCAGCAAAGCTTCCAATCTCTCGTTTACAAAGAGATTTAACTGATAGCACTGTTTTAAGAAATATTGGCGTGCCTTTTTCCCATACCATTTTAGCGATGCTTTCTATTCAAAAAGGAATTGGAAAATTAGTTGTTAACGAGGTAAAAATTAACGAAGATTTAGATAACAATTGGGCTGTTGTTGCTGAGGCTATACAAACAATTTTACGAAGAGAAAATTATCCTAATCCTTACGAGGCATTAAAAGATTTAACACGTGGTAATGCACAAATAAATAAAGCATCAATGCATAAATTTATTAATGGATTAAAAGTAAGTGATGCTTTAAAGAAAGAGCTGAAAGCTATATCACCATTCAATTACACAGGTATCTCTGCTAATTATTAAACCAAATTGCAGAAGCCATAAAATAAGCTGCATTGATTTGTGTTTAAATGATACAGTTCAGTAATTAGACTCAATTTTGGTGAAATCGAATCTAATTATGGTAAAATCGAATTCAAATATGGTAAAATTGAATCCAATTATGGCAAAATTGAATTCAAATATGATGAAATCAAATTCAATTATGGCAAAATCGAATCCAATTATGGCAAAATTGCTTAGATTTTCAACATTCTTACAACAACTTTGTCAATCGGCAAATGAACACTTGATTCGTTTAAATCTTCCCAATTAATCCATCTAAACGATTCTGCACAAGCAGTTTTATCTTCAATTTGATGTGGTAAAAAATCAAAAGGCGTGGTACCTGTTTTTAAATTTATTGGTTCATTAGTGTGAGCATAATAATAAATAGAAATTATTTGGTCTTGATGATTAAAAGCAGATTGCTGATAAAAATCTGTAGTATAAATATGCTCTCCGATAGTTGCATCTAAATTGGTTTCTTCTTTAAATTCTCTAATCAAGCAATCTCTTGTTCCTTCACCCAATTCTAAACCACCACCAGGAAATTTTGTAAAAAAATTCCCTCTAATAAACTCATCACTCACCAAAATCTGGTT
>JANYEB010000171.1 GCA_025363355.1 Chitinophagaceae bacterium
TAAAAAGTTTATCAATATATTTTGGTTTCTTTTCATCGGCTTTTAGTGCATAGACTATAATTTTTTCCCATTTTAAGCCATTGTATTTAATTATGCTCCATTGATAAGAATTACTTTTTTGATTTTCGATTTTGTATAAAACATAAATTTCATTTTCTGAAAAAACCTTGAAGTCTAATATTTTGTTGGTTATGCTACTTTGTTGGGAATATGAAAGAAAGTCGCTATCATCTTTTATTTCATTCCATTTTTCGTTGTTTGTTTTTTGTACTAAACAAGGATGCCAATAATTAACATCTTCAGTACCCTTCGAATCTACACCTCGATTAAATGAAACTTGTCGAGTAAGCATAATTCTATCTGTTTTATAAACATTCAATTTATTCTTATTATCATAAAATGCATAATTAATGTTTTCAATTACATCATAGCTATCGAACTTGATTTCTTTTTTTGAGGGAACCCATTTGCCATTTTCCCATTTATAAAACCTGAAATAGCCTCCGTTTTTTGTTAAAAGAATAATATTATTATTTTGGTCTATTGATATTTTGGTACACTCTTCTTGTTCATTGTTCCATACCTTATTCCACAAACTTCCATTCCAATAATATGTAAAACCACCAGCAATTACAAATACATTATTGAAAGTATCGACAACCATATTTTCAACTCTAAATGTAAATGAGGATACTCCTTCGCCACCCATTTCTTCCCAATCTTTTATCTGTGTCCAGACTAATATTTTGAATTTACCTTTTTCAAAAAAACAGGAATAAACTTGCCCATTTTTATCTATACAAGTAGATAGGGGAACACCCTTTTCAGTAAGTGGTAAACTGTGTTTAATTAGTTGTGGTTGGGATAGAATTTTGTTGCAAAGTATAAAGGATACGACAACTACAATTAGAATTATTTTTTGTTTCATTGTATTTAGTTTTTAATAAATAATTTCAGTAAAGTCCATTTTACAGTAATAATATTGAGTATGTTTTCCTGTAAATTTTGCAATCAATGATATTGAACAATCATTGATTGCATTGCAAGGATTACAGGTAATATGACTACGTGTATTGTTAAGAGTTAGAATTAGATTCAATGACATCCACTGGTGATTTTGATTTTGTGAACAAGCATCATCAATAGTATTATAAAGTTTTATATAAGCCTCTGTTGTCCTAAAGATTCTATTATAAGCAATATTCCAAATTTTAGAACAGCAGGTATCACTCAAATTGGCTTGAATTTTATTTACAATTTTGCTAACTTGAGTTTTAGTCATAAACTTATTTTTAGCAAAAATGTAAGACCAGGTTTTCATTTACCCTGTCCAAATTTGTCCAAATTTTAACGTGTTAGATTTTTGATTGATAAACTCTTCAATTTTACAGCGTGCAAATAATTGAAATAATAACATTGGTAGAGCAAGTGTATGGTGTGCCTATAAAATATGGTAATCAATGCCAACAACTTTCTATTGCTGTGTTTGAACAAACTGGTGAATATCTTTCATTTCAAACACTGCGTAGATTTTTTGGATTTATACATACCAATAGCAAACCCACACAAAGAACACTTGATGTTTTAGCTAAGTATTGTGGTTATAAGCACTATGAAGATTTGCGTTTTAAATTTAAAAATCAGAAGAATACTATTGATAGTTTTATTGTAAGCAACTATAATATTTCGTTGCGTAAAGAAGAAGATTTAAACTATCATTTTGTGTGCAGAAACATTGCTAAACTGATGTATGAAGACTTGACATTGATAGAACAAAATATTGATTTTTTATGTTCGTCTATTGTTGCACAAGAATACTTTTTTGAACGTTTTGTTTTTGTTGATTATTTGCTGAACCCCATATATAAAAGGGCTTTGCTGCAATATAAAAAAAATAAAAATAGCTTTGATGCTACTGTATTTGTTGATACAATTTTATACTTAGCTAATTATTTAAACACTGGTAAACGTAGTAAACTTCCTATTGGTCTATCATTGAAAAAATTGCACTTGCTTCATCCTTTTTTACAAGCAAGAGTTATAGGCAGTTATTTGATTGCTGAAACTTTTGAAAGAAAGGAATTGGTGAAACTTGCTTTTGATAATGAGAAAAAACAAGGTGAGTTTAACACTAATGAGTTTCCTTTTTTTCATT
>JANYEB010000205.1 GCA_025363355.1 Chitinophagaceae bacterium
TTTAAATTTTCGCCCAACGAAAAAGGCTTGGCGTTTGTTGGGGAATTAGAATTCCGTCTGCCCATAACCGAAGCCCAATAATCGCAATATTGCTGATGTTTTATTCAAAAGCCAAATTTATAACGTCAAGCCCGAACTGAAGTACAATAAAGAACAAATGCTGAGGCAATATTCGTCAAGCCCCAATAATGCCAAACCTAATGTTAGCAGCTGTTTATCTGTCGCACCAAATACCTCCATACACGTCCAAAATTTTGGTATGCTTGTCTTTTGTAATTGTAAGCTTACCAATATATGAGGTAAGAAACTTTTCTAATTTACCTTTTTGTCTAAGCTCTATTTTTAGAGAATAATTATTCCCATTATAAATAGAACAAATATTTTGCTTGTTTTTGTAAATGCCCAAGTTATCTGTCGCACGTAAATAAACGAATGTGTCTTTAATTTTAATCAAAGCATTCCCTTTAAAGTCTGTCTCAAAAAAAGTCCCACCCCAAGTCCAAGAAGTAGAGTCTTGAGCAAATGCTGACCCACATTTCATTCCTATTGTTGTGTCAAGAGAAATAGGTTGAAGAAGCAATAATGAAGAATCGAAATTTTGTGTCAAACCAGAATTGTCATTGGAAATATTTTGGTCAACATTATTGCAAGAAGTCGAAAGAAAAAGTAAATTAATTGTCAATAAAAGTATAAGATTTGATAAAATCAGATTTCGTTTTGTCCAATCAAACATAATACTTCAATTTATTTACAATGTCCCAAAATAGCTGCTAACGAAAAAGGCTTGGCGTTTCGGCGTGGCATTTGGAAAACGTCTGCTGGAACTGAAGCCCAATTATTGTTCGCTGTTCAAATATATATTGTTAGTTGATTAGAATTCCGTCAAGCCCGAACAAAAGCAAAATAGAATTGGCAAAGTTGATGGCGAGTTGGGTCACCCCACGCTAACGCCAAACCTGATGTTGCACGCTGCCTTGTTTTGAGTTGTGTCAAAACCAAATACAAGAAAAAGTCCATACTTATTCTACACAAGTGTTTGATTTCAAACAAAGTGTATTTTACTCGCAAGTAAGTGAGTAAAGTCTGCAAGTAAGTGAATTGAACTCGCAGGTAAGTAAGTAAAGTTTGCAGGTAAGTGGATTGAACTTGCAAGTAGTCGGATTGGGTTTGCAGGTAAGTAAGTAAAGTTTTCGTGTAAGTGGATTCAATTTTCAAGCTGTCGAGTTGAGTCTGCAAGTTGGTGGATTGAATTTTCAAGTAGTCGATTTAAACTTTGAAGTTGTCGAGTAAAGTCTGCAAGTAAGCGAATTGAGTTTGCAAGTGAAATGCGAAAATTGTCAATTGAAACAAGTCTAAAAGTGTTGTTCTAAATTGTACTTTCAAAGAACGAGTTTTGTCAAACCCTGAATAAAGTTGTCGTTGCAAACACAAATCTCAATACTCACTTTCTTCGTTTTTATTCTCTCTTTTTTATTGCGTTTTGTCTAACCCCAACTGCATTAAAAACTTTTTCACTAAGGTTGCGTGCAACGAAAAAGGCTTGGCGTTTGTTGGGGAATTAGTGTTCCGTCAGCCCATAACCGAAGCCCAATAATTGCAATATTGCTGATGTTTTATTCATAAGCCAAATTTATAACGTCCAGCCCGAACTAAAGCACAATAAAGAACAAATGTTGAGGCTATATTCGTCAAGCCCCAATAATGCCAAACCTGATGTTATGGGCAGTACATCTATTTGGTGGTCTATCTTGGTCTTCACACAAAGGTCATTTTCAGTAAATATCTGTTTTTATCTGTTGTCAAATATTGATGGTTACAATGGTTATCATCTGTCACTACCTGTTCTACAATATTGATGATACAAAAGTCATTATCTGTAACTATCCTGTAACTATCTGTTTTCTCTCAACAAAACCTTTCTCTGTTGAAACCTGCATTAGCAATAGATTATTTACTACTAAGTCAAAAGTACATTGTCCAATAGTTTGGTCTTTGTATTTTACTTTTTGCAGTTTGTTATTCTCAACTTTCAAACCTAGTTGTTGAAGTTCAATTGTCAAAGCATTGCAGTAAAAATTTTTGTCTAAACCAAAAGGCAAAGCGTTTGCAACACTATAAAATCTTTTTAAAATTGTTGAACTAATATCACTGTGTAGCAACTCCATTTTGTAATGTTCTTATCGTGTAAATATCAGTAACTATCAGTTCTTAACAATGAGGGTCTTTTGTATTGCCCATAACGAAAAAGGCTTGGCGTTTGTTGGGGAATTAGTATTCCGTCAGCCGATAAACGAAGTTGATAATTGCAATATTGCTGATGTTTTATTCATAAGCCAAATTTATAACGTCTAGCCCGAACTGAAGCACAATAAAGAACAAATGCTGAGGCAATATTCGTCAAGCCCCAATAATGCCAAACCTAATGTTGGGCGTTCGCCTTTCTCTTATTCTGCTTGTATTTTCCAATTATTTTCTGCTTCAATTAATGGTTTGTGCCATTCCCAAAGTTCTTCTAATGTTTCTAAATTGTCTGGGATTGGGTTTGATTCACTAAATGCTTCATCAACAGTCCTAGGCATTATGTGTTGATAGTAACTTTCAAAAGTTCTTCTTGGATTTGTCGCTAATGATGACTTAAAATAATTGTCAACATAATCATAATGATGTGAGTGAATAAAGTTACTCCAACGTTTAACAACTTTTGTTTCTTCTCTTACATCAATAATTTCAAATTGCTCCATATTTCTTTTATCTGCTGTTCCCCAAGCTGTATTCATTAAATCTATTGCTTCTAAATCAGTAACAGGTGCTCCATAACCAAAAACAGTTACTCGTTTTGTAGCTTCTTGGTTTAACCAATCTTTTACTGTATCCCATTCTAAACTTATGAACTCATCGTTTGTATGATTTTTTTGAGCAACAGGATAGAGTAGTTTCGTTGGTTCAAATAAACCACCATCTCTTCTCATTTGCATACCAACTGGACCACATCGTTTGTCTTCTTTACTATATCCAATTGCAACAGAACCGTGCAAAAAAGCTAAATATGGCATATCTGCTACATTACTGTTTCTACAAAATGCTTGGTATAAAAAAGGATCCCAATTAAAAGTTGCAATTAAGTCTCTTGGTCGTAACGAAAGAACTAAATAATCGTAAATGGTTGCTTTGTTGTCTGGTAATTTCAAATCTTTGAAGTAACTATAAACTCTGCTTTCAATTTCAGTTATTTCATCAGAATTTGGATTGTCAGAATGCAAATTGCTATAAAGTTTTTCAAAGTTTTTTGCTTTAAGTTTTTGTGGTAAAGCACTAACAATATCGTTTAGTCCTAGAACATCTATGAAGTTGTCCATTGATGGCAGCTTTTTGCCACTTGGGTCAGCATTTCTTAAAGTAGATGCTATACTTGCTCCTGCTCCAAGAATTACAACGTGTCCACCACCACCATAAACAGTATTAATTCTATCTTGTCTTGTTAGAGGCATTGGGAAATTATTTTTGGAAATTGAGTGGTGTCACAAGGTGACGCCCAACGAAAAAGGCTTGGCGTTTGTTGGGGAATTAGCATTCCGTCTGCCCATAACCGAAGCCCAATGATTGCAATATTGCTGATGTTTTATTCATAAGCCAAATTTATAACGTCCAGCCCGAACTAAAGTACAATAAAGAACAAATGTTGATGCAATATTCATCAAGCCCCAATAATGCCAAACCTGATGTTGCACGCTGCTTTGGTCATATTTTGTTTCAATAAAGTTATAGTCTAAAACCTAAGCCTATATAACCTCCTAACACAAATCCACTATTCATAAGTCTAGGTGAAATACCAATTCTAAACAAACTTTTGTCGCCATAATACCGATAGCCAATATTTAGGTTTGAGTAAATTGTCTTTGTAGGTTTATCTATCCACAGCAGTATTAAGTCGCTTTGGTCGTCACTTGTTTCTACATATTCAAAGTATCTCAAGTCAATGCCTAATTCAAGAAAATTGTTTTTGTGTCCTGACAAATAATATAAGCCTCCACCAGTCTGAAAAATTTGCTGGTACTTTAAGAAGTTTGAACCAATGTCAAAGTGATAGCCATAGTTTTTTGTCTTGAATTTATGGTCAAAAGAAAGATTGGCAATTAGTCCAACTCTACCAAGTTCAAGAGATAAAGCATTATTCTTAACATTTGAATTTGTCTGCCCGTTGCAAATTGTCAAAATTGAAGAAAAGAAAATGATTGTAATTAGAACATTTTTCATAAAGTAGCGTGCAACGAAAAAGGCTTGGCG
>JANYEB010000233.1 GCA_025363355.1 Chitinophagaceae bacterium
CCAACCAATGCACCCATCATTCTCAATGCCATAATAAACAAAAATCTTCCGCACATTAAATTGCGAAACTCTGCTATACGCATTGCTATAAAACTATCTGTGGTTGATGCTTGTAACTTCATTGTGGTTAAGCAGCAAACTTAGGGCTATTGTGTAAAATGTATGAACCGCTGAGCATTTTTGTTGCTAATGAGGCTAACAAAACCTACTTTTTAATGGCATATTTGGTGGTGAGCTCTGTGGCTGCGGCTTCACATTCTTTAGCAGCAGTTTCAATTTCGTAAAGGATTGGCTGCACAATTTGAGTTAGTTTATCTAGTTTATTATCTACTTTTAAATCAAGTAAATCAATAAAATCTTTAAACTCTTTATCGCAGGCTTTGCTGAACACATCTATTGATTTACCTACTTTATTTTTATAATCAATATTGGTATCAACCTCTTTCACTGAAGCTACAATTCGCATTCTTTCTGTGCAAGCTTTTTTAGCATTTAATAAAAGTTCTCTTAATTCTTTGGTATCAACTACAGCATTATTATCAACACTTACTTTAGTAACAGCTTCAGATGCCTTATCTAAAAACAAATGTTGTGGTTCGTAATTGGCACCAAACGATTCTTGTATGGTAGTGTAGAATGTAACCACTTCTTTAGGGTCGGCGTTTACGTGTTCTTTGCAAGATATTTGAGAACAGGTAATAACTATAAGCAATAGATATTTATACATAAAATGGTTTTTTATGGTTCAAAGCTAAAGAGCTTGGGTGAATATCATTAATGTTATTTAACATCGATAGCCAACATATATAAGTTGGCTATCGATGTTAAATACAAATATTAGTTTGCTTATTCTACTATTAATTTTTTTGTGGATTTTCCATCGTTTGTAATAACACTTATTAAATAAAATCCCTTTACTAAATTAGTTATATCAATTGCATTGATTCCCATACTTAAACATTGGGTTTTAACGATTTTACCATAAAGATCTGTAACTACAATACTTCCTTTGCCAATTATATTATCAACTGATAAACTAACAACGGATTTGGCAGGGTTTGGGAACATTACAAACTCGTTAGTCGTTGTTAATTGTTCATTGCTAATTGCTCCTCTTGCAGCACAAGAAAAGCCATTTCCAATCATTGTTCTGCTGTTCACACAACCGCCAACACTTGTATATGTGTATTTGATACTTCCATTACCAACAGCATTAATTGTTACTACACCCAAACTACTAATAGTTATTACTCCTGTTGAACTCCATACTCCTGCAGGTACATTTGGAGTGGCTTGTACTGAGAAGATTTTGCCAACACAGAAACCACCTCTTGGTGCCCCCGCTTGTGGATTTGACGTACCTGGTGCGTAAACAATTGTTGGAACTACAGGTATTGGATTGACAGTTAAAGTGAATGATGTATCTTTTTTACAGAAAGCACCCAGACTTACTGTATATTTTATAAGTGCTGCACCCGCACTAATCCCAGTTGCAACACCTGTTACCGAGTTTATTGAGGCATTACCCACAATACTTTTCCAAGTAGCCGAAGCCCCAACGGGAATAACAGTTGCATTACTTAACGTTATTGTAGAACCCACACATACATTATTTGAACCAGTTGTACCAAGCATTGTGATAGGGCAAGAAATATTGCCAGAATATGGTGTTCCAAGAAAAATTCTGCGAATACGATGATTGGAGGGGTCTGCAAAAAAAACATTAAGCCCAATTGCATCTACACAGATACCATTGGGTTTGATTTCAGCATCTTTAGGTAATCCACCATCACCAAGTATTGTTGGCACACCAGCAAAACTTGGATAAGTACCTGTTCCAGCTACTTTTTTAATAATATGTGTACTTGAGGGTACTACTAAAATAATGTTGTTTTGTTGACAGCTAATAAATAAATTCCCGTTGCCATCGAAAGCAATTGCAGTTGCACTAAAGCGGGCATTTGTTGCAAGTCCACCCTCTCCAACATAATTAGGAGAACCAAATTGTCCATCTCCAGCATATCGTGTAATGATATTAGGATATGCTGCAGCTATTTTTCGAATGCTACATCTGCCTGTAGCCACTTCGGCAATAAATAAATTACCGTCATTATCAAAGCACAAAGGACCACCAAAAAAAGATGCATTTTTTGCAGAATCATTATCTCCAGTTAAGGGGTCAATTGGTGATAACCTAGTTGGCGGTGCCTCAGTTCCTGCAAAAATTGAAATAGTCCCCACTTGTGCATCTACCCTAAAGACTCTACCAGCACCAATGTAAGATGCAGTAAAAAAAATATTGCCAGATGCATCTACACAAAGTCCTCTAGGAACATTAATAGCAGCTTCCGTTGCAGGTCCTTTTACAGGAAGACTATCACCACCTCCAACTATAACGGCTGAGTTACCTGTTCCCAGATTCATTTTTAGAATAAGTTGCGAGATAGCATCGGTAAAATAAAGAGAAGTGCCAGTAGTATTTACACATATTGCCGACATACTGTTTACACCAGTAGCAAGAGTTGTAATAATACCATTTGCGTCTACTTTGCGAATCAGATGCTCTTCATTGTCTCCAAAATACAAGTTACCTAATGCATCTTTACAAACAAGAGCAGGTGTATTAAGTGTTGCAGATGTTGCAAGACCGCCATCACCAGTATTAAGGCTTAAAGTACCTACACCCCAATCACCGCTACCAGCATAAGTTGAAATAGTTTGTGCAGTTGCAACAAAGTTTGCAATGGAAAGCCCCATCATTAGTAAAATCTTTTTCATTTTTTGTTGTTTTTAATATTAATATATTTATTGTGTAATCTCTTTAAATTATTCTAAAGTGATATCAGGAAAGTTTTTAGCAGCTGTAGATTGTTTTATATAAATCATTCCATCAAAATTCTTGAGGTTATCTGGATATACAATGATGTTAGACTTGGGTGAATAGCCAGAGCCAAAATAATGCATTGCAAATGGCTGATTAAATGCTGCAACGTTTTTAGTGCCTGAATTTCTAAAGTCTATAAACAGTTTTGTTTTACCAGTTTGATTAAAATACCAAGCCAAAGATTCAACTGGCGGTTTGCCAATAGTTACAATATCCCAATTTCTACTATGGTTATTAATATCCCAATTTCTGGTTTGAAATGAACCTTCATAAAACTCGAATCCAAGTGCATAATATTTGTTTTGCAGGTATTGGCTAAGATAATACCCCATTGAGTTATAGCTAGTAGAAGATAGTTTTTCGATATGTCCATTGTGAGCCCAAACTACCACTTTAGCACCTTTTTTTTCATTGTTCAGCAGGTACATAATATTTTGTGCCATATAATAATCTCTTCTATCATTCACTCCATCTTTATACGACTCAATTTCTTGAAGAATGAGTTTTATATTCATCAAATTTTGTTGATACAATGCCTTGTTAGTCGCATATTCATATTGCCCTTGTTTTAAACAGATATCATTCAAAATTTCAACACAAGATTTATTTGCAATAGCGAAAAGAACTGCACCATCTTGTTGCTCTTTTGCAGATGGGGCATTTGATAGTTTTGCTGCTTTTTCAGTTAGCTTTATCAAACTATCTATCATTAAATTCATTGATGGATTAACGCTTTTATAAAACTGTTTTAAATTTTTCCAAGCATAATCATTGCCTTGCAAATCGTAGCCCATAAACTTTACTTTTTTGTCGGCTGCAACTGTTTTATTATGCACTCTAATCCATTCAATCATATTCCTCACTTCTTCTACACGCCAAGTTACAAAACCTTGTATAACCGTTGCTGTATCTAAGTTTCCTTTGCCATACAAAACATAATCGTTAATGTACCTACATCTTGCCATACTGGCTTCTATATAAAAAGAATTGTATCCCATTTCGTTTACCAAAAACTCCAGCATACGATGTTTCATTCTAAAGAATTCACTGGTGCCGTGAGAAGATTCTCCAAGACCAATAACGTTAATGTCTTTTAGTATTTGTTTAAATGGTTGTAGATCGTTGTAGCCATTGCCAGCATCAACTACATTAAGAGAATGTGAATTTGTTGTAAGCCATTTTGTAAATAAAATTTTATCAGCAGCTTCTTTTTCCAACTTCTTTTTATAGTCATCTACAGAAAGTTTAACTACATCAGTAATACTGTATAAGCCTTGATTTTGTTGGGCAAATTGTGCCTTACTTGCAGAGTCAGTTAAATAGCTTTGATCGTTCATTGGATAAATATGCAGCTCGTAATTACCAGTTTCTGTTGCAATAATGTTTACAGGTTCTGGTCCTTCTGTACCATTTGGACTGTCAAATGTTTGTATCTTTTTTTTGGAAGGATTGATAACATCAATAGCAATATCAACTCCTTTTTGCATTACAATACAACTTGCATATTCACCAATTTGGAGCATAATCGTGTAGCTGTGTATATCTCCTTTTATCAATTTTTTATCTATTGAATTTTCTTGCTCAAGAAATTTACTTTGAGATAACAAAGCAGTTGAACAACAACAGCAACAGATAAATATTAATACTATAATCTTTTTCATTTTTTTACTTTATTATATTTTTTTTACTGTTACATTATTACCATTAGCAACTCGTATTGAATAATTTTTATTAGAATATTTGCTAATACTTACAATATTTTTTCCTGTTTGCAATTCAATTTTTTCAATAGTTGCACCAGTATTATTTATTACAAAAGCTACCGATGTAGCAGGTGCATAAATTTCTACTTGGTCTTTGGTGGTTATTTGTATTGTAGCATCTTTCATTAACTATCTTAAAAAACAAACCTATTAATTGTGTTTGCTTGATAGTTAATTATTGAGTAAGTGGTGGAGATAATTGTGTAAGCGGTATTGTTAAGGAATTAGGTATTGGTAATAACATTATCACATCTTTAATCTTTGCAACACTTCTTGTTTTTTTCTACGAGATATTTCTACAACTTCATTGCCTTGCATTATTAAATAGCCACTGTCCTGATTTTTGTAGCAAATAACGTGTTCTATATTTATTAAATGAGAATGATGAACACGAAGAAAGTTGTGTGGTGCAAGTTGTTCCTCTAAATCTTTTAAAGTTTTTGTTACTAGTTGTTTGCTTTTATTAGTAAAGTAGATAGTGGAATAATTGCTTTGCGATTCTATTCTTACAATTTCATTAATAGGTACAAATTGTGTTGCTGTGCCCATTGTGAGAGAAATTTTGTGAATAGTATTGCCATTATATTGCTGCAAAAAATGGTTGAGTTGTTGGTTGTTGTTTTGTGATTGTTTACTACTACATTTTTTGATAGCAATATCGAGTTCAGTTAAATTAATTGGCTTGGTTAAATAGTCAAGTGCATTTAATTTTATTGCTTGTATAGCATAGTGTTGATGTGCTGTGGTAAACACCACATTAAAATTGATATTGTTTAATGATTGTAATAGTTCAATACCTGTCATTTCGGGCATTTCAACATCTAAAAAAATAATATTGGGCTGGTGCTTTTCTATTAGCTGAATACCTGCTGAAGGTGAAGTTGTAGTGCCAACAATTTTAACTTCGGTCGTAAATTTCTTCTGCAACATTAATTGCAAAGTATCTATGCAACTTGGTTCATCGTCTATAATAATTGCTTTAAGCATTGGCTATTTTTTTAAACGATTCTATTGGAATTTCAAGTGTAACTTTTGTTCCTAAAGCATTATTATCGTCATATAAATCATCAATAATTATTTTTCCAATACGACCATCAACATCAGCAATTACAAGCCTTTGCTCTGTTATCGTCATTCCATAAGATGTGGTATTATTTTGTTTTCTGCTTTTTATTTCCATTGCTTTTTTTCTTCCAATCCCATCATCTTCTATAATTGCTTGAAGCGTATTATTACTTATTTTTTTAATTATAATTGTCAATTTTCCTCTGCTATCTTTTTGTAATAATCCGTGCCAAATAGCATTCTCAATAAAAGGTTGCAACAACATAGGTGCTAATAAAATTTCATTTTGTTTTATATTGTTATCAATGCTAATTGTATAATCGAATTTATTATTACAACGCCTGTGTTCGAGCTCTAAATATAAATTCAGGCTTAACATTTCATCTTCTAAAGTTATCAATTTATGCATAGAATGATTCAATATCATTCGCATTAAAGATGAAAACTTAGTTAGATATTCACTGGCATCTTCTTGTTTATTTTCCCAAATATATTTTTGAATTGAGTTTAAAGAATTGAAAATAAAATGAGGATTCATTTGGCTTCGCAGTGCCTTCATTTCAAGCTCAAGCATTAGTTTATTAGCAACAGTTTTTTGTTCTTCTTTGGCTCTTATCTTTTTTATTCTGTAAAAAGCTATAATAATAACCAATGCAACAAAACTCAGTACCAATATGAGTTTGAACAACCAAGTTTGCCAAAAAGGAGGAGAAATATGAAATTTAAATTCTGCTATTTGATTGTTCCAAACGCCACTGCTATTGCAAGATTTAATTTTAAATACATATTGCTCGCCAGCAAGGTTGCTATAATTTGCAAATCGTTTTGTTCCATCATAAACCCAGTCTTTATCTACACCAACAAGTTGATGAGCAAAGGTTATTTTCTCACTGCTGGTATAATCAATTCCTGTAAAATTAAATGTAATATTATTTTGTGTATAATGCAGTTGCAGTATGGCTTTGCTGCAACTATCCATATCAATCTTTTGCAGTTGATTGTTTATTTTTATTTCGGTGATTACAGGTTTTACAATGTTGTTATTTACGTCTACTTCTAAAGGATTAAATTTTGTATAAGCCATTCTGTAACCTACATAAATATTACTATTATATTCAAACATCTGCACTGGATCTAGCGAATTATTATAGACGCCATCGGCAGTTGTAAATTTTTTAAAACTATTTTTTTCGGGATCATATCTAAATAATCCGTGCTGCGTATAAATCCAAAGTTTATTGAGGGAATCTTTTTTTAAAGCATTCATTTCAACTTTAAAAATATCTTGTTGTTCTCCAACAGACTTAAATTTTTGGGTTGTAATATTATACTCAATCAATCCATTTTCTCCCCCAATGAAAACACTATTTTTCACTTTTTCTAGAACCCAAAACTTTTTGCCAGTATAGGCTGTGTTACCTATCAATACTGGTATTGCAACAAATTGGTGAGTTTGTGTATTGAAAGTATAAAGACCACTTTTGGTTGCACATAAAATTTCTGTATCGTTTATAAAACATCCATCACTAAAAAAGTTCTGAGGTAGTTTTTCTGTTTCCTTATCGGGTTGATTTCTATAAAATTGATATTGATTATTTGTTGTGTTAAACTGTATTAAGCCTTTTGGAGAAAATATCCACCAATCATTGTTTTTCAATATCATTCTACCAGTATATAAATAAGTTGGTTGCCCTTTATAGCTAATGTTAATAGTATCTACTTTACCCTTATTTATTTTTATTAATCCTCCATAGTCCGAAATCCATAATACATTTTTATTGTCCTTATAAATAGCTTTTGTCCAACGCCAATTATAATTATCATCTACATCAATTGATTTGTGTTTGTGATAAAACCATTGAATTACTTGCTGTTTCTGTTTATCAAATTTTACAAGCCCTGAACCTTCTGCAGTTAACCAACAAATATTTTTGTTGTAAGGGTCATCACAAATACCAGAAACTAAGTTATAATTATCGGTCTTTAAAAATTGTAATTCTGTTGATTGAAACTGCTGTTCTTGCCGATTAATTTTAGATAATCCATACCAACTACATATCCAAACAATGCCATCATTATCACAATAAATATTAGAGCTATAATCGTTTAATAAAGATGATTTTTGGGAGGCATCGTATCTGATTTGCTGTATAGGTTTGTGTTGTTGTTTATCAAACAAAATAATACCAGCTTCAAGTGTTAATGCCCATAAAATATTATTGCCAGTTATTTTTTTTGCCTGAGTAGTGGCTTGATAAATATGTATTTTTTGCATTGGGGTTTGATTGCTCCAAACCAATTTACTACCAGCTTGCAAACTATCGAATAATAAAAAATTATTGCCCCAAGTAGATAACCAAATTTGGTGTTCATCATCTTCATAAAAGCCCCTTACCCAAAGTTCTGTATTGTAGTGTTTGTAGGTATTTGCAGCAATATCATACACGTAAAAACCAAGTCTTTCAATTGCTATAAACAAACGTTGTTGGATATCAATAAAAGTACTAGTTGGCAAGTTGCCAAAGCTTAATTGCAAACTAGTTACCTGAACTTTTTTTGCAACAAGATTTATTTTAAAAAGCCCCTTTAAAGTGTTGTAAAATATTGTATTATTCTTTTTGTCAAAAGCAATAGACTGAGCTTCTGTGTGCAGTTGTGTAATTGGTTTTATAAACTTGTATTGCTTTTGATTGTAGTAACAAATTCCCTTAGCATAAGCCAGCCAAATATTATCATCATTATCAATAGCAATATCTAAAATATCATTCACAGGTAGCGAACTACTATCGTTTTGTATATGTTGAAAATTGGTGAAAGTAGCACCATCAAACTTGCTTAATCCATTTTGTGTAATGATCCACAAAAAGCCTTTGCTATCTTTTAAACATTTGCGTGTATAGTTATGTACTAATCCGTTTTGTGTAGTGTAGTTTTTAAACTTAAAATTATAGGCAGAGGAAATTTGTGCAGTGCAAGTATTATACAAAACACTCGATACAAGTATTATTGAAATGATATACCACTTAAATAATTTCATCTATAATTTGCTTAACCTTTTATTTTTAAGAGACAGTCTTTTTGATGGTTACTAACCCAACACTAAAATCCATATCTCATCCATACACATTTGAAATATTATCATTGCCCCAACAATTTATTTATTATTTTTTTGGGTTTATGATAATGCTAACAAAGTAAATGCCTTTTGGAGATTATTTGATATTTGTAGCTTCTTCTTATCTTGGTTTATTGAAATAATCAACTACTTTTCTGGAAATAATTATAACTAATGTTTGAGTTGGTGTATAGAATTAATAAAATATAGAAGTATTAAAAAGCCGTTTAAAATTTATTTAAACGGCTTTTTAATCAAGTGTGAGTTTAGGCTAAACTCAATAATATAAATAACAGTCTCTTCAAATAACCTAATATTTCACTCTTTGGGGGTTTTATAGGACTTATTTAAAATAGCGTTCTGCTATATTGTTTCAGAATTTGATATTGCTAGAAGATAATTATTTTTTTGATGTTTATCATATCCTCTCCGTTGATAATTAATTTGGCATTACTTACATCATCAATTCTCAGAATTACAAAATTCCAAAGGTTATCAATCTTTTTTTCTAGCCTAAAGTTGTTTATAAAATGACCACGTATTTCAGTATTATTTTTAAATTTAATAACAATTCTCTCATTATGTGTTGCAAACCTATCGGCAAATGCAGCCACTTCTTCAATCCTCATTTCATATATTTGTTATAATATTTACAAAAGTTAATAAACTATTTTTCTGTTGTGTTACACGCCTTCAAATAAACTTGAAATATTAATCTCTAATGCTTCAGAAATTATATATAAATTATATGCAGATGTGTTCAACTTTCCTCTTTCAATCCTGCTTACTTGTGTATATTCAATATCTGCACTAAAAGCTAAATCTTTAATGGTAAGATTCTTGGCTTTTCTTACTTTTCGGATATTACAACCAATTTTTACTGCTAATTCTTCCTTTTCCATAACCACATTGCGAAATAAGTTCTTATAACTTGGTTTGTAGATGTCATATCTGACACACAATCAAATTATTTTAATATACCGCAACTTAGCAAAGGTTTATACAAGATCATTTGTTATAGTTACACAACTACATCAATTTATTCTATAATTTATAGTAAGAAGTCAATTAAAATTAAACTGATGAAATTTGTTTATATAAAAGCAAAAAGGCATCTTCATTGTTAATGAAGATACCTTTTTTAAGATCTTTTGTTCTTAAATATTTCTAACTATTCCACTAACAACTTCTCAGTTTTAATTTCTCCATTATTCATAATAGCTTTTACCACATAAATACCTTTTGTTAGTTGTTTGGTGCTAACTGTCAACGGTCGACTGTCAACTGTTGACTGATAAACTGTTCTTCCCAAATAATCAATAATTAATAATTGCTTAGCTCCTACACATTCAATGTTTACTATATCTTTTGCAGGATTGGGAAAGACGCTAACGCTGTTTAAAGTTTGAAGTTTAAAGTTCAAAGTTTTTACTTCACTATATGTTTTGCTACCATCTTTATCCACCATTTCTAGTCTGTAATATAGTTGACGGTCGACCGTCGACTGTTGACCGTCAACAAATGAATATGCACAACAACTAGCTTTTACTTTACCAATATCTACAAAATCTTTGTTATTAATACTGCGTTGAACATTGATATGCGAAACATTAACCTCGTTAGCAGTTTGCCAATTAAGCAACACATTATTGCTTTCTTTTTGTGCTGTGAAAGAAAGGAGTTTGAGGGGAAGAGTAATACCTAAACAATTATGAGTGTCATTGGTTGAATCACATAGTGGCGGGTAAACAAAATTGCCGTTGTTACCATAATCACAGGTAGAATTTGGGGTGTTAGGGATGCAACTTATCTTAGTAGGATAATCAAAATTAATACCATATAATCGACTTGGCAAAATAGGTAAACAATATATTTGATTCATTTCACAGTTGATGTAAAGTAAGCTATCCGGTAGATTGGGAAGAGAAGTTAATTGATTATTTGAACAGTCAATTGAATAAAGACTGTTAGGTAATGGAGGCAAGCTGGTTAAAAGATTATAGTTGCATTCTATATACCTTAAAGTATTTGGCATTAAGGGCATTGTTTGCAACTTATTATCATTGCATATTAATCTTGTTAATGATGTTGAAAGAGGTGGTAAAGAAGTTATTAAATTTTTATCACATACTAACTCTTCTAATCCGTTTGGCAAATTAGAGAATGTAGAAATATTATTCCAAGAACAATCTAATGTTTTTAAAAAAGGAGGAAGTTTGGGTAAGCTATCTAATGCATTTGTTTGACAAGTAACAGCAGTAAGCCCATTAGGAAAATTTGGAAATCTTGTAATAAGTGGATTAACCTCACAGTGTAATTCTTTTAAAGTATTGGGAAAGTCTGGAAGATTTGGTAGCAAAACATTACTTAGTATTTCTAAATATGTAAGATTCGGAGGGAATTTTGGTATATAATTTACATTAGTAAAGTTAATTCGTAATGATTGTAATTGCGTAAAATACTGTACGCCTGTTAAATCTTCCATTTGATAAGTTGCTAACTGAATATTCAGCACAGAATCTGTTTGCATTGAAGCACAAATTGTATCTAATTGGTCAGCAATGTTGAAGCAAGATGGAAATTTAATTTTCAACAATTTTCGGAAAGAAGTATCTGGAACATTGACATATTGTCCACTCACCCCCACACTCACCATCAACCCCAAAATAAATAATATCTTTCTCATAGTTTGTTTTGTTTAGTGGCTTATAATAAAAAACTTCCCGAAAATAAATGATTATCGGGAAGTTGTGTGTTATTTATTGACATTGTTTTTCTACAAACTCATTTTATCTACTGCCACACTTAATGGGCTAACACCGCCAGTGTTTACTACATAAAAATAAAAGAAATAATCGGTGCCTTTGGTTAAGCCTGTAAACTTTTTTTTGCGTTCGTTATTTACATCAATAAAAATTCTATTGGTTTGTGCAGGGTCTATTATAATTTGCCCTTGTGCATTTAGTTTGGTGCCACTGCTCAATGGTTTTCCTTCGCTAACAATGCAACCATAGTGATGGTTTAAATGATAACTTTCGCACTCGGCATTTAACTCTCCTGTAGATGCACCATTTTCTACTTTAACTAATTGTGGTGCCAATGGCGAAGCCATTTTTGCAGCACCACCAATAAGACCTGTTGGCACAAAACCTGCCAGCATTATAATATTTTCGTCTCCATTGGCAATAGCATCTACGTAAGTTGCCATTTTATCCAATCCACCCATTAAAGCAGTTCGTGCAGCATTAAAAGCTGGCTTTTGTGCTTTACCACCTTGCTTATAAGCTGCATAGGCGGTTTCTTCGTTTGTAATAAATGTTGTAAAATCTGCCTGAGAATATGGTGGTGGCATTGCACCTTTGGGGTCAAATACTGTGGGGTTTCCATAAACACCCAAACTAACTCCGTTTGCAAAAACGGGTAAAGTTTCAATTTTACTTTCGTGGTAGCTTAAACTACAATGAATTGTTAACGGCATAAGCGTTGTTTTAAATTATTAATAAAAAAAGAAAAAAACTGTGGGAAGTTTGGTTTACACAAAAGGAAGCTTGGTTTTACCAAAAGGAAGCTTGGTTTACACAAAACCAAAAGCCTTTTATTGCAAACCATTAAAGGTTTTATTAAAACCAGACTTGGTTTTAATAAAAGGAAACTTGGTTTATACAAAAGGAAGCTTGGTTTTGTTAAAAAGGCTTTTGGTTTTAGCAAAAGGAGACTTGGTTTACACAAAACCAAAAGCCTTTT
>JANYEB010000263.1 GCA_025363355.1 Chitinophagaceae bacterium
GAAATACAATAGGTGGTGGAACAGTTGTTGCAAATTCTGCTGCAACTTCTTTTATTGATTATAATTTATCAAGCAGTACTCAATATTATTATTTCATTTTTGCCCGAAATGCAGTTTGTACTGGCGGTGTAAAATTTTTAATAACAAATCCATTAACTGCAAATGCAACAACAACAGCTATTGCAACGAATAATTATTACTTCGGCAACTTACATGCCCACTCTTCATACTCAGATGGTAATGTAGATAATACAGCCTTTACTCCATCTAATGATTATGCCTATGCAAAGACTTCATTGTGTATGGATTTTCTTGGAATTTCAGAACATAATCACTTAATGAATGTAAGCAATTATCAACCCGGGTTAAACCAAGCTGCAGCTGCAACAACCACCAATTTCTTGGCTTTATATGGTATGGAATATGGCGTTATTAGTAATGGTGGTCACGTTTTAATTTATGGAAGTAATCAACTAATTGGATGGACTAATAATAATTACAATATTTATGTACCGCAAAGTAATTATATAGGAACACCAGAAAGCACTGGTGTTACAGGGCTTTTTAGAACAATTAATAATATTAATAGTCAATTAGGAAATCAAGCTTTTGCTAGTTTTGCCCATCCTGATTTTGCTGATTATAACAATCTTGCCAATATCCCTTACAATGCAACTGCTGATAGTGCTGCTATTGGTTGTGCTGTTGCAAGTGGGCCTGCATTTTCTACTAATACAACTTATAACGATCCTCCAAGTGCAATGGCATATTTAGATTACTATAATAGAATGTTATCTAAGGGTTATCACATAGGGCCTTTTATGGATCACGATTCTCACTATACAAACTTTGGAAGAAGTAGTAATAATAGACTTGCTGTGATGGCAGCAGATTTGACAAGTTCTAGTTTTTATGCATCAATGAAAGCCAGACATTTTTATGCAACAGAGGATTGTGATACAAGGGTGAAGTTTACAATTAATAATGAATTAATGGGAAGTATTAATATTGGTACAACTGCACCAGCCATTAGCGTTTATGCAATTGACCCAACCAATCCAACTGCCATTCCAACTATAAAAATAATGTATGGTGTTTTAGGAACAGGAGCTACACCTGTGCAATTAGTAAATGGAAGTGGCTATACTTTTTCATATACCGATAATGCACTTGCTATTGGGGCAACAGGCTATTACTATGCAGATATTACCATTGCTGGAAACAGAACAATTACTTCACCAATTTGGTACACTAAGGCTAATCCAGTTCCTGTAACATTAATATCATTTAACGCAATAGTTAATAATAATAGAACTGTTCAATTGCAATGGAAAACTACAAATGAAATCAATAATCAAAAATTCATTGTTGAAAAATCTATAGATGGCGTTTCGTTTACTGCAATGTCAATTGTTGAAGCTAAAGGAGAAATTTCTACTGTTAATATTTATAGCACAATTGATGCAAAACCTAACGAAGGAATTAATTATTATCGTTTGAAACAAGTTGATAAAAATGGCAAATTCACTTACTCAAATGTAGTTTCAATCAATTTAAATAAAAGCGATATCAATGCATTTAGTATATACCCAAACCCAGTTGGTGACTTACTTCAACTAAATATTACTTCTACAAATAAATTTTTTGGAAATATTGTGATTACTGATGTTTCTGGGCGAATTGTTAAAAACCTTAGTATTGATTTAATCAAAGGTTATCAGTCTTCATTCATCAATTTAAACAACCTTAAGCAAGGTAATTATCAAATTACTTTAACCTTAAACAATCAAAGTATCACACAGAAATTAATTAAATTCTAAATAAGTAAAATGCAACTAAAAGTCATCTTGATAGATTTGTAAATAATGAACTTAATTAATATTTATTCTCATTATGGATTAGGAGTTTTAGTAGCACTTGTTTTATTTTCTTTTGCAGGAGGTTTTATTGATGCTGTTGTTGGAGGAGGAGGACTTATTCAACTGCCAGCAGTATTGGTAAATTTACCCGACTATCCTTTGCCTACTTTATTTGGAACTAATAAAATGGCTGCTCTTTCTGGTACATCAGTAGCTGCTTATCAGTATTCAAAAAGAGTAAAGTTTAATTTAAAATTACTTGCTGTAACCTCAATAGCAGCAGCTATTTCATCGTATTCAGGGGCTAGACTTTTAAGCCATATTGACTCAAATACTTTAAAGCCTATTATATTAGTTGTACTGATAGTTATAGCTATATATACATTCTTAAAAAAGGATTTAGGCTCTGTTACAACAAAAGAATTGCCGATCAAAAAGCAAATAATTTATGGCTTATTACTTGGATTAGTTATTGGTTTTTATGATGGCTTTTTTGGGCCAGGAACAGGTAGTTTTTTAGTGCTAGGTTTTGTGTTAGTCATTGGTTTTGACTTTGTAAAAGCATCAGCTTATTCAAAATTAATTAACTGTGTAACCAACATAGCTGCACTTACTGTATTTATTAAACAAGGAAATTATTTAATAGAAATAGCTATTCTAATGGCTATTAGCAATATTGCAGGTAGTTTTATGGGTGCAAAAATTGCACTTAAAAAAGGCAATCATTTTATAAGAACTATTTTCTTAGTTGTAGTTATGTTAATGATTATTAGATATGGCTACGATGTATTCTTTAAGATATAACTTGCAAGAATGTATTCAATTTAAAAGAAACAAATATTGATACAAACAATTATTCATAATAATGCTGTCAAATAATAAATTTCTAAATAATCCTAATGCAAGTAAAGTGGTTTTTGCATTAAGCATATTAGTACTTTTTTACTGGATCATTGGAACAAGTTTCAATGTTTATTCCATCTCAGTTGTTGGAGCTGTATTCGAATTAACTGCTATTCCAATGTTGTGTTTATTAGTTATTCTGCCAATACTTTCCATATTGTTGTTAGTTAGAAAAGGGATATCTCTTAAATCCTTATCTATCTATTCTTTGATGATATTACTTATCAATGTTTTGCTGCTTGTGTTTAAGAAATAGGCAATCAAATTGGTAGTAAACCTTTAACTTTGACGCTCAGTTTCTACAAACAAATCAAACAACGACAATGCCTAATAATACACCTAACGAAGTTTATAAGAATATGGAAGTTATTCAAATGCTTCAAGGTTTCGTTTCAGAAACAGTGCAAACAACTCTTTTAGACCCTGATGATTGTTGGCAACCTACGGATTTTTTACCAGATATGACTCAAGAAGATGCACTGGATGAAGTGAAAAAATTAAGAGAACGAACTGCTAATATTCCAGATACTGTAATTTGTTCTTTAATTGGTAATATGATAACAGAAGAAGCACTGCCTAGTTATCAGACTTATTTCAATTTATTGGTGAATGAAGAAAAAAATCTAGTAAGCAACAATGGTTGGGTTGCTTGGAGTAGAGCTTGGACAGCAGAAGAAAATCGTCACGGAGATTTGTTAAATAAATATTTATATCTTTCTGGTAGATGTGATATGAAAGCAGTAGAACAAACCATACATAGATTAATTTATAATGGTTTTGATGCAGGTGCAAATGGCGATCCTTATCAAGCAATTATTTATACTTCTTTTCAAGAAAGAGCTACAAAAATATCTCACGTAAACACAGGAAAACTTGCAGACAAAGCAGGCGATAATACCTTGTCTAGAATTTGTAAACAAATTGCTGGAGATGAAGCTAGGCACGAGAAAGCCTATAAATCTTTTGTGTCAAAAGTCTTTGAAATAGATCCTAATGGTGCTATTAAATCTTTTGAAGAATTAATGCGTAAGCAAATTGTAATGCCTATTGCATTGATGAAAGAAGGCAATAAAAACCCTAACATTTTTGTAGATTTTTCTGCTATTACACAAAAAATTGGTGTTTACACTACTTGGGATTATGCAAGTATTATTGAACACTTGGTAAAACTTTGGAAAATTGAACATTTAACAGGGCTAAAAGATGGTGCAGCCAAAGCACAAGAATATTTATGCAAACTAGCTGACCGTTATAAAAGAATTGCAGAACGTATGAAAGTGCCTGATGAAATTAACTTATCTTGGTTAAATGGTGGTGATAGAATGGCATTTTAAATAATAAACGAGCACATTTTTACTAGATATTTATACAATGAAAACAGTGCTTGTTATAGAAGATGAAGCTAATATCTTACTCAATATTTGTACTATACTACAAATATCTGGTTATAGCTGCATAAAGGCATCAAATGGTATTGATGCATTGGAAATGTTGGCTACACAGCAACCTCACCTAATTCTTTGCGATGTAATGATGCCACAAATGGATGGTTTTGAGGTGTTGAGGAATGTAAGGGGGAACCCTGCAACGCAACACATTCCTATTTGTTTTTTATCTGCAAGAGCAGATGTAATAGATATTGACTATGGTTTATCTAATGGTGCTAATGGATACATAACAAAACCTTTTTTAGCAAAAGATTTATTAGGAACAGTTGCAAGACTTTTAGTGAGTTAAAACAACTATAACTTAAAAACGAGACACTTTAATGGTGATGTATCCACCCGTTGTCGAATTCTTCTCGATAATTAAGCTTCTTTCAAAACAGAAATTTTACTCAAAACAATAATCAAAATTATAGAGCTAGAAAGGTATAAAAAGTATGACTTTAAATATTTTCTAAGCTGCCACCTTTGGCAAAAAATTTATCAATTCTTTTTTCTACTTCAAGATTTTTTTCAACAGGTGGTGCGTGATGAGGTTTTATTCGAGCATCAATAATTAGTGAGCCTTTACAGCCCCAATGTTTATTTTCTACAAACTCATCAACACCATAAATATCATTTGCAGGATTGCAACGAGTAAATGTTACCCAAAGAAAATTGTTTAAAGTAGCAGCAGTAAAAGATGCATCATCACATAAAACTATTAATACATTATTTGGCGTTTGGTGTTTGGTGTTTGATAATTGATTACTGAGTACTTCAATCCAATTCCTAATCCCTAATTCCTCATTCCTAATTTGCAAAGCAACAACCCCAGGCATACACAACTGTGCATTCTCAAACCCTTGCAGTTGCTGCATTTCAGCAGGTACTTCTCTACACAATTCTCTTTTTTTATTGCCATAAGCAGCAAACACCACTTTACTTCCTGTGTTTAATCCTGTGCCACTATAATCTAGAGTGTCCATTGTAGTATTGGTGTAAAAATGAACATCTCTTGTAAAATCAATTCTTTCTAAAACATACTCAAAATATAGTTGAATATTATGGGTAGAAAGTTGATTGGTTTCATCTGCAGTAATGAATAAAAATTTGGCTAAACTTAGCTGCCCAGTTCCTAAAATATGATTAGCAATAGTAAGGATTTCAGCAGGTTGTTTTGTTTGCATATATGGCGTGTAACGCTCACTACCAATGGCAAGTAGCAAAGGATGCACACCAGCAGCATCAACAGCATTTACTTCTTTTAGCCCAGGGATTTCTTGAGGAATTGCATCACCAGTTAGTTCGTGAATCAGATTGCCAAAACTAGTATCTTCTTGTGGTGGACGACCAACAACAGTAAATGCCCAAATGGCATTCTTTTTTGCATAAACTTTATGCACTTTCATTACAGGGAAATCGTGTTGCAAACTGTAATATCCCAAGTGATCACCAAAAGGTCCTTCTGGTTTATTTTCATTAGGATACACTTCGCCAGTAATTACAAAATCTGCATCGCTACTAATGCAAAATCCATCGTCATAAAAATAACGAAACCTACGCCCACCAATCACTCCAGCAAAAGTCATTTCACTAATTCCTTCTGGCAAAGGCATTACTGCTGCAAGTGAATGTGAAGGGGGGCCACCAACAAAGCAACTCACTTTTAAAGGCATTCCTTTTTTGTTTACTTTGGTTTGATGCACACCAATACCACGATGCAATTGATAGTGCAAACCAATCTCTTTATTCAACTCATAATCGTTGCCTGTTAATTGAATTCTATACATTCCTAGATTAGATTTCATAATGCCGGGTGCATCAATATCTTCAGTATAAACCTGGGGTAATGTAACAAATGCTCCACCATCTTTTTCCCAATGTTGAATGAGTGGTAAATCAGATATTTTTATTTCTTCGTATAAAATGTGTTTGCTAATAGGGTTCTTTAGTGGCAAGGCTTTCAGGGCTGCAAGCCCTGTTGTAAAATTATCAATTGGATGCTTAATTGCTGCTATTGGATTACCTTTTAATTCAATCAATTTTTGAACTTGTGCAAATGTTTTTCTAAAGATGAATTTGCTTCTTTCAATAGTGCCAAATATGTTGGATGCGGCACGAAATTTTGAGCCTTTAACGTTCTCAAATAAAATAGCTGGACCACCAACTTCAAACACTCTTAAATGTATTGCAGCCATTTCTAAATATGGGTCAACTTCTTCTTTAACACGAATAAGATGTCCATTTTTTTCAAGATCAAGAAGGCATTGTTCAAGTGATGAATAAATCATTTGTATTGAAGTGTAATGTAAATAAATAATGTAAATAAATAATGTAAATATTAAATATTCTGCAAAGTTGGCGAACCTGAGTAATTAAATCTCAGTGATTTTTATTTTTTATGTTTGTTTATTTATGATTTAAAGAATTATAGGGAGACTTGCTGATTAACATATCAAATGCCTGTATCTAAAGAATAAAACCAATTATCAAGCATCTCACAAGCGTTTTTTTCAATCATTCTATTTTCTCTCCTCTCAATCCTTTATTTTCGCAACCACATTTTAAGTAAGCAATGATTAATATAAGTTTCCCCGATGGTGCAGTACGCCAATATGCGAAAGGTACAAGTGCATTAGATATAGCAAAAAGTATAAGTGAAGGATTGGCTCGCAAAGTACTTGCTGCCAATGTTGATGGTGAAGTTTGGGATGCAACCCGACCAATACAAAAAGATTCGTCTTTAAAATTAGTGATGTGGGATGATGCAGAAGGTAAAAATACTTTTTGGCATTCATCTGCACATTTAATGGCTGAGGCTGTGGAGGATAAATTTCCTGGTGCAAAATTTTGGGTGGGTCCTGCACTTGAAAAAGGGTTTTATTACGACATAGATTTAGGCGATAATAAATTAACAGAAGAAGATTTAGTAACGCTTGAAAAAAAGATGAATGAATTGGCGAAACAGGCTAATCCATTCAATCGTAGCTCACAAAGCAAAGCAGAAGCGATTGCTTATTTTAAAGAAAAAGGCGATGAATATAAATTAGATTTATTGGAGAAATTGGAAGATGGAAACATCACGTTTTATCAACAAGGAAATTTCACAGATTTATGTCGTGGACCACATATTCCCAACACAAGTTTCATCAAAGCAATCAAACTAACTTCTATTGCTGGTGCTTATTGGAAAGGCGATGAAAAAAATAAACAATTAACTCGTATTTATGGTGTCACTTTTCCCAATCAAAAAGAGTTAGATGAATATCTTGCTTTGCTTGAAGAAGCAAAGAAAAGAGACCACAGAAAATTGGGTAAGGAGTTAAGCATTTATACAATGGATGACCAAGTTGGTCAAGGTTTAATACTTTGGATGCCAAATGGAACTGTCATTATTGAAGAACTAGAAAAACTAGCTAAAGAAACTGAAAATGCTGGAGGTTATAAAAGAGTAGTTACGCCACATATTGCTAAAGAAAGTTTGTATAAAACAAGTGGACATTTACCATACTATGCAGATAGTATGTTTCCACCAATGGAAATAGATGGAGAAACGTTTTATTTAAGAGCAATGAACTGCCCACATCATCATAAAATATTTGATGCTGAACCTAAAAGCTATCGTGATTTACCATACAGAATTGCAGAGTACGGAACTTGTTACAGATACGAGCAAAGTGGTGAATTATTTGGCTTAATGCGTGTTCGTTGTTTGCATATGAACGATGCACATATTTATTGCAGCAAAGACGATTTTGCACAAGAGTTTAAGGCAGTTAATGAAATGTATTTAAAGTACTTTAAAATATTTGGTGTTGATAAATTTGTAATGCGTTTAAGCCTGCATAATCCTGAAAAATTGGGACAGAAATATGTAAACGAACCAGAACTTTGGAAAGAAACAGAAGACTTAGTTCGCCAAGTATTAATAGAAACAGGAACACCATTTATTGAAGTGCAAGATGAAGCTGCGTTTTATGGTCCTAAAATAGATGTTCAAATTTGGAGTGTAATTGGTAGAGAATTTACGCTAGCAACCAACCAAGTTGATTTTGCACAAAGCAGAAGTTTTAAATTAAGTTTTACAAATCAAAATAATGAACCAGAAATTCCTTTAATTATTCATAGAGCTCCACTAGGAACTCACGAACGTTTTATTGGATTTTTATTAGAGCATTATGCTGGTAAATTTCCAGTTTGGTTATCGCCATTGCAAGTAAAAATATTGCCTATCAGCGATAAGTTTATGGATTATTCAAAAGAGGTGATGAATAAGTTAAGAGCAATAGGCGTAAGGGTTGAGATTGATGATAGAAGCGAGAAAATAGGCAAAAAAATTAGAGAAGCAGAATTGAGCAGGGTGCCTTATATGCTAGTGATTGGCGAAAAAGAAGAAGCGGAAAATAAAGTTTCAATTCGTCGCCAAGGCAAAGGAGATTTAGGTCAACAAACAGTTAAAGAATTTATAGCAAATATTGCTGATGAAATTTTACACAGAAAATCAGGAGAATAGTATATTTTTACAAATATTAAATTTTAGTTGGTACTAAATTATTCACAAAAAAACACTTAATGGCATTTCCACCACGCCCAGGAGGCGGCAGATTTAATCCAAGATTTAACAGACAACCTGAACCTGAACATCGTATTAATGAAAGAATTCGTGCACAGCAAGTAAGGCTAGTTGGCGAAAATATTACAGTTGGTGTTTACCCAATTCAAGAAGCATTAAAAATTGCTCAGGATTTAGAGTTGGATTTAGTTGAAATTTCTCCAAATGCAGATCCTCCCGTTTGTAAAGCAATTGACTATAAAAAATTCCTTTACGAAAAAAAGAAGAAGGAAAAGGAAATGAAAGCCAATGCTAAGCAAAGCGAGGTTAAAGAAGTGAGATTTACTCCTAGTACTGATGATCACGATTTTAACTTTAAAGCTAAACACGCTGAAGGCTTTTTAAAAGATGGTAATAAAGTAAAAGCTTATGTACAGTTTAAAGGTCGTGCAATACAATTTAAAGAAAGAGGTGAATTGGTATTGTTGAAATTTGCTGAAAGATTATCGGAAGTTGGTCAGCCAGAAGCATTGCCAAAATTGGAAGGGAAAAGAATGTTTTTGATGTTAACTCCTAAAACAAATAAAAAGAAGAAAGAAACTACATAGTACTTTTCTTATACAATAAACTTAAAAAGCCACTGTTTAAAACAGTGGCTTTTTAAGTTTATAAATACTTTCTACTTGGCTCTTTCTTTTGCCCATGAGTCTTTTAAAGTAACTGTTCTATTAAAGATTAGTTTATCTGTTGAGCTATCTTTATCTAAACAAAAATATCCTTTTCTTAAAAATTGATAACGATCTGCTAAAGTTGCAGATGTTAATGCTTTTTCAGCATAAGCTGTGGCCTGAATTTGTAATGAGTTTTCGTTGATATAATCTTTAAAATCACCATCCTCTTCACTCACATTTTCTACTTTAAATAATCTATCATATAAGTTTATTTCAACTGGCACTGCATCTTTAATACTCACCCAATGAATCGTGCTTTTTACTTGGGCACCACTAGTATCACTACCACTTTTACTATTGGGTAAGTAAGTGCATTTTAACTCTAAAATATTACCATCATTATCTTTTACAACCTCATCACACTGAATAATAAAAGCACTTTTTAAACGAACCATTTGACCAGGAGCAAGTCTGAAATATTTCTTTGGAGGAATTTCCATAAAATCTTCACGCTCTATGTAAATTTCATTCGTAAATGGAATGTCTCTATTGCCACCATTTTCATCTTCTGGATTGTTTTCAGATTGAACAGTTTCACCATCGCCTGAATAATTTGTAATGGTCACTTTCAAAGGATCAAAAACAACCATTCTGCGTTGTGCTATTTTGTTAAGATGCTCTCTAACACAAAACTCAAGTAATCCAATATCAACTAAGTTTTCTCTTTTTGCAATTCCAATTCTTCCACAAAAATCTCTGATGGCATCAGCAGTGTAACCACGTCTTCTCATTCCACTGATAGTGGGCATTCTGGGATCGTCCCAACCATCAACAAATTTATCATTTACTAACTGTAAAAGCTTTCTTTTACTCATTACAGTATAATTCAAATTACGACGTGCAAACTCGTATTGATGAGATGGATAAATTTCTAATTTTTCAATTAACCAATCATATAATTCTCTATGTGGCACAAATTCTAAAGTGCAAATACTGTGTGTGATATTTTCAATGGAATCACTTTGCCCGTGTGCAAAATCATACATTGGATAAATACACCAAGCATCCCCAGTTCTATGATGATGAGCGTGTTTTATTCTGTATAAAATGGGGTCACGCATTAACATATTTGTTGATGCCAAATCTATTTTTGCACGCAATACTTTTTCTCCATCAGCAAATTTTCCTGCACGCATTTCTGTAAATAGCGTAAGGTTTTCATCAATGCTTCTTTCTCTAAATTGATTTGTTACACCTGGCTGAGTTGGTGTGCCTTTTTCTATGGCTATTTGCTCTGCACTACTATCATCAACATATGCTAATCCTTTATTGATAAGGGTTACAGCAAATTGATAAAGCTGCTCAAAATAATCACTTGCATAGTATTCATTCTTCCAATCAAATCCTAACCATTTAATATCAGCTTTGATATTATCAACATATTCTGTTTCTTCTGTTGTAGGATTTGTGTCATCAAACCTAAGGTTAGTGTAGCCTTGGTATTTTTTTGTAAGCCCAAAGTTTAGGCAAATACTAGATGCGTGACCCATATGCAAATAACCATTTGGCTCAGGAGGGAATCTAGTTACAATACTGTTGTATTTTCCACTGGCTAAATCGTTTTCAATAATTTCTTCAATAAAATTCAAACTTCTTACTTCACTCATATTATCATCATGTTGGGCAACAAATTTAAGTGTTATGGTAGATACAATTACAAGTGATTTGATTTTTAAGTTTATAGCGATATTCTATTTTATCACTTCCATCATTTTTTCAACCATTTTATAAGTGGCAGGACAATAAGAAATATTTTGTTGATGAATATGAAAATAAGTTAAAGGTTGCTTTTTTATAAAGTGAGGAAATTCAGAACAATCAGCTGGCCTAACTTCATAAATGCCGCACATATTTGTGTTTAAATCTAAAAACTGGCAAGGCTGTTTAGTATTCACCCAATCTTTACTTTTTTTCTCTTGATACAACCACTTTTCTTTAAAAGTTTTGGTTGTTATTTCAAGATGATTTGCAATTCGTTTTATGTCCTTTGTTGTAAATGTTGGTGTCATTTTTTTGCAACAATTAGCACAGCTTAGACAATCAGTTTCTGCCCAAACTTCTTTGTCAATATCTACCAATATATTTAATAAATTTTTTGGAGGATTTTTTTCTACTTTTCTAAGATATTTCTTAAATGAATTTTTATTATATCGAACTTTTTGTGCAAATGAGCGAAGATTTATAGGTTGCATTTATTAGTTTAGAGTTTGATGTTTAAAGTTTAAAGTTAAAGTTAGTGCGAAGTAAATATTTATATTTATTACAATCAATTTTCCATAATCACAACTTCAAACTCATAACTCTAAACTCATAACTATATTACATTTGCACAAATATTTTTTATGAGTGAGATTTTGGGAATATTAGATATAACAAAAGATGTTGAATTGAGAGCAATTGCTGAAAAAGTGTTGAATAAAACTAGGCTAAGTTTTGATGAAGGTGTAATGCTTTTTGAAAAAGGTTCTTTACCATTTTTGGGAGCATTAGCAAATTATGTTAGAGAAGAAAAGCACGGTGATATAACTTATTTCAATAGAAATTTTCATATAGAACCAACTAATGTTTGTGTGTTTAGTTGCAAGTTTTGTTCTTATTCTAAACTATATGCAAAACGTGAAGAAGGATGGGAGTTAAGCATTGAACAAATGATGCATATTGTAAAATCTTATGATGGTAAACCTGTTACAGAAGTTCATATCGTTGGTGGTGTGCATCCTAAATTGACATTAGAATTTTTTGCTGATTTATTGAAAGCAATTAAAACACATAGACCAGATTTGCATATTAAAGGTTTTACGCCAGTTGAACTTGATTATATGTTTAAGAAAGCAAAAGTTTCTGTTGAAGATGGTATGAAATATTTACACGAAGTTGGTCTGGATTCTTTACCTGGTGGTGGTGCAGAAATTTTTCATCCTGAAATAAGAACACAAATTTGCGATGATAAAGTTAATGCAGAAGGTTGGTTGCATATTCATAAAGCTGCACATCAATTAGGAATGCATAGTAATGCAACAATGTTATATGGACATATTGAGAAGTATTGGCACAGAATTGATCATATGGAAAGACTACGTCAATTGCAAGATGAAACAGGTGGATTTAATACATTTATTCCACTTAAGTTTAGAAACCAAGATAATGAAATGAGTTATCTTTCAGAATCAAGTGTTATTGAAGATATGAAGGTGTATGCTGTTGGTAGATTGTATTTGGATAATTTCAATCACGTTAAAGCCTATTGGCCAATGCTTGGTAGAAAAAACGCTCAATTGACACTTAGTTTTGGTGTAAATGATATTGATGGAACTATTGATGATACTACAAAAATTTACAGTATGGCTGGCAGTGAGGAACAAAATCCAGCTATGAATACAAAAGAATTAGTATCCCTAATAAATCAAGTAAATCGTAAACCAATAGAACGCGATACATTGTATAATGTAGTTACAGATTATAGTTTGGTAGAGGAGAATGGAGTGGTGTTGAATTAACTGTCAAAAACTTAGTTTTAAAAGCAATTACAACCCCTTATTTTCGCAGCTATGAAAGTTGTCATATTTGCAGGGGGATTAGGTACAAGAATTAGTGAAGAAACTGATGTAAGACCAAAACCGATGGTTGAAATTGGTGGCAAACCAATTCTTTGGCATATCATGAAAACTTATAGTCATTATGGCTACAACGATTTTATTATATGCTTGGGTTATAAAGGCTATGTTATCAAAGAATATTTTATGAATTATTTTTTGCATAATTCCGATATTTCTATTGACCTTGGCAATAATAAAATGGAAGTATTAGGAACCAAAAGTGATAACTTTAAAGTAACACTTGTTGATACTGGTTTAAACACTAAAACTGCTGGGCGTTTGCAACAAATAAAAAAATATATTGCCAACGAAGATTTTATGCTTACCTATGGTGATGGTGTTTGCGATGTTGATATTAATGAATTAGTAAAATTTCATCAAAAAAATAATAGAATTGTAACACTAACAGCTATACAACTAGATGCAAGATTTGGCGGGATGGCTTTGAATGAAGAAGGTGAAGTTGATGTATTTAGAGAAAAAGCAAAGGACGATGGTAAATGGATTAATGGTGGATACTTTGTGTTAAAACCTGCAATATTTGATTACCTAAAAGATGATATGACAAATACAATGTGGGAGGAAGAACCAATGACAAGGCTTACTGCTGACAAGCAATTGATGGCATTTCAACACAATGGTTTTTGGAAATGTATGGATGCTCTGAGAGACAAATTAGAATTGAATGAATTATGGGAAACAAGTCAAGCAAAATGGAAAAAATGGAGTTAGTAACAGTTTAGAATGATGGATTTTACTTTATGCGTTATTTTAACATCAACAATTAATAACCAACAACTAACAACTAACAATTGGATTTCAATTTTTATAAAGGCAAAAAGATTTTTTTAACTGGTCACACAGGCTTCAAAGGCTCGTGGTTGTTGGCTTGGCTGCATCAATTAGGTGCAGAGGTTAAAGGGTATTCTCTTCCACCAGAAAATGAAAATTCTTTGTTCGATGCCATAAAACCTAATATTGGTTTTAAAAATGTTTTTGGAGATATTAGAGATAAGGAATTACTACAAAAGCAAATAGAAAATTTTCAGCCAGATATTATTTTTCATTTGGCTGCACAGGCTTTGGTAAGACGTTCTTACGAAATTCCAGCAGAAACTTTTGAAGTAAATACAGTGGGTACAGCCAATGTTTTAGAAGCTGTTATTTCATTGCAAAAAAAATGCACAGTCGTTGTTATTACCACTGACAAAGTGTATGAAAACAAAGAAATAAATTATCACTATAGAGAAGAAGATGTGTTGGGGGGCTACGACCCTTATAGTGCAAGCAAAGCAGCAGCAGAAATTGTTGTAAGTAGTTTCAGAAATTCTTTTTTCAATCGTTCAAAATACCAGCAACATCAAAAAGCAATTGTAAGTGCAAGGGCAGGCAACGTCATTGGTGGTGGGGATTTTAGTAAGGATAGAATTGTGCCAGATCTTGTAAATGCTTTGCAAGAAAGTAAAACAATTGAAGTGAGAAATCCAAATGCTGTGCGTCCCTGGCAGCACGTTTTAGAGCCTTTGAATGGCTATTTAACTTTGGGCAAAGTGGCTTATGAAAATTATGAGTCAGTTGCTAATGCTTATAATTTTGGACCTTTACCAACAGACCATTTACCAGTGAAAAATTTGGTTGAAACTGCTATTAAATGTTGGGGAAATGGAGATTGGAAAGATACTTCAAACCCAAACCAATTGCACGAAGCAGGCTTGTTAATGTTGGATATTTCTAAAGCAACAAACGAATTGAATTGGATACCAAAATTAGAAAGCCAAGAAGCTATCGAATGGACAATTGATTGGTATAAAAATTCAACAAAAAATGAGTTTGATTTTACTTTGGAGCAAATAAAAAAATATCAATCAAAATGATATTTAAAGAAACCATTTTAAAAGGAAGTTTTGTAATTGACTTAACACCATTTCAAGATGAACGTGGTTGGTTTGCAAGAACTTTTTGTAAAGATGAGTTTGCAAAAATTGGGCATACAAAAGAGTGGGTTCAAATGAATCATTCTTTTACAAAACAACAAGGAACAATAAGAGGAATGCATTATCAATTGCCACCTTTTAGCGAAATAAAAATGGTTAGGTGTATTGCTGGTGCTGTGTTTGACGTGATTGTGGATATAAGAAAAGACTCACCAACATTCTTGCAATGGTTTGGAGTTGAGCTGTCAGCAACTAACAAAAAAATGATTTATATTCCTGAAGGATTTGCTCACGGTTTTCAAACTTTAACTGATGATGCAGAGTTGATTTATCATCATTCTGAATTTTATAAATCGAATGTTGAAAGTGGAATAAAATATGATGAACCAAAAGTAAATATTGATTGGAAATTGGTATTAACAAACATTTCAGACAGAGATAAACAACATAATTTTTTAACAGAAGAGTTTGAAGGAATTTAATAGCCACAAATGCACGAATAAATACATGTTAAATCATTCGTGCATTCGTGGCAAAAAAAGATAAATAACAAATGAATTGCAGACACTGTAACCAAGAATTAACCCACATTTTTTGCGACTTGCAAACTTGCCCGCCATCCAATGCAATGGTGAAGCCAGAGATGATTAATTATCCTGAAACATATTTTCCATTAAAGGTTTTTGTTTGCGAAAAATGTTGGTTGGTGCAGGTAGATGAGTTAGAAAAAGCAGATGCAATATTCAATAATGAATACACATATTTTTCATCTTACTCTGTAAGTTGGTTGCAACATGCAAAAACTTATACTGACTATATGACTGAAAGATTTGGATTAAACTCAGATTCTTTAGTTGTGGAAGTTGCAAGTAATGATGGTTATTTGTTGCAGTATTTTAAAGAAAAAAATATTCCTGTTTTGGGTGTTGAGCCAACTGCAAATACAGCTGAAGTTGCCATTGCAAAAGGCATTGAGAATATTGTAGATTTTTTTGGTAGCAACTTAGCTGAAAATAAATTAAAAGGCAAAGCAGATGTAATACTTGGTAACAATGTATTAGCTCACGTGCCAGATATTAATGATTTTGTAAAAGGAGTTAAAATTGCTTTGAAACCCAATGGTGTCAATACTTTTGAGTTTCCACATTTGTTGCAATTAGTGCAGCATAATCAATTTGATACTATCTATCACGAACATTTTTCTTACTTATCATTAACCAATTTAATTACTGTTTTTGAAAAGCAAGGCTTAAAAATTTTTGATGTTCAAGAGTTAAAAACACACGGTGGAAGTTTAAGAATTTTTGCAAAACATAAAGAAGATACAACCAAACAAATTGAGCCAACTGTTGCTGCAATGTTGCAAAAAGAAACAGCAGTAGGCATCAATACTTTAGCTTATTATCAAAATTTTCAAACTAAGGTTGATAAAATAAAATATAACTTTACTGAATTCTTAATTCAACAAAAAAGACAGGGTAAAAAAATAATTGGCTATGGTGCAGCAGCAAAAGGAAATACATTGCTAAACTATTGTGGCATTAAAGGAAATGATTTGATAGAGTTCGTTGTTGATGCTTCGCCATACAAACAAAATAAGCTATTGCCAGGTTCAAGAATACCAGTTGTTGGCAAAGAAAAAATTGATGAATACAAACCTGATTTTGTAATTATTTTTCCTTGGAATTTAAAAGAAGAAATAATGAATCAGCTAGCACAAATAAAAGATTGGGGTGGAAAATTTGTGATTGCAATTCCTGAATTAAAAAAATTTTAGAATGAATAAAATTCCAATTAATAAGCCATCCATTACTGAACTTGAAATAAACTACGTTAATGATGCTATAACAAATGGTTGGGGAGAAAGCTGCTATGACTACATACATAAATTTGAAGATGCTTTTAAAAAATATCAGCGAAGTAGTTATGCAGTAGCAACATCTTCTTGTACAGGTGCAATACACTTGGCGTTAATAGGAATGGGTGTGCAGGCTGGTGATGAAGTTATTGTGCCAGAAATTACCTGGATAGCTTCAGTATCTCCAATTTTATATATTGGAGCAAAAGCAGTAATAGTAGATGTACTAGAAGATACTTGGTGCATTGATCCTGCAAAAATCAAAAATGCCATTACTCCAAAAACAAAAGCAATTTTAGTTGCACATATTTATGGTAATGTTTGTGAAATGGATGAAATAATGATTATTGCAAAAGAACATAATTTAAAAGTTTTAGAAGATACGGCAGAAGGTTTAGGAAGCGAATACAAAGGAGAAAAATGTGGAAGCATTGGCGATATAGGTGTTTTTTCTTTTCATGGAACAAAAACTATAACAACTGGTGAAGGTGGTATATTGGTTACCAACAATGAAACTATATACAAAAAAGTGAGAGTACTTAACGACCACGGTAGAAACCCTGAAGACCCTGAAAACAAACCTTATTGGATGCGTGAGTATGGCTATAAATATAAAATGAGTAACCTACAAGCTGCACTTGGTTTAGCTCAAATTGAAAGAGTGGAAGAATTAGTAAATAACAAAATAAAAATATTTAATTGGTATAAAGATTTGTTGAAGGATTTGCCAGTATCGCTTAACTCACAACATACAGAAACAAAAAATTCTTATTGGCTACCTACTGTGATTTTACCGAATAATAAAGACTTAGATAGAAATATTTTTTTTGCAATTTGTAAAGAAAATGGCATTGATAGCCGACCTCTTTTTTATCCACTTTCATCTTTGCCCATGTTTATACCCAAAAAAGAAAACACAGTTGCCTATAATATCTATATTAGGGGTATTAATCTACCTAGTTTCAATGATATAACTTTTGAAGAAGTAACAAAGGTTGTTGGCTTATTAAAGGAATTTTTAAATTCGGTTGCGTGAAAAAAGATTTAATAATTTGGGGTGCAACTGGACAATGTATAGTTCTGGAAGAGTTTCTAAACCATAATTATAACATTCTCGCTTTATTTGATAGGAATGAAGATGTTATATCACCTATAAATAACATTCCTATTCATCATAATGAAAATGAATTTTTAAATTGGATAAAACAAAGAAATAACCTACACTACATAGTTGCAATTGGTGGGAAATTTGGTAAAATACGGGTTGAAATATCAAATAAGTTAGAAGCATTAGGACTAAAAGGAATCACTTCTATACATCCAAAAGCAGTTATTGCCGACAATGTAATTATTGGAAAAGGGGTTCAAATATTAATTAATGCTACTATTGCCACAAGGGTTATTATTGGTAATTATTGTATTGTAAACACAAGTTCAAGTATTGATCATGAGTGTAGACTTGAGGATGGTGTGCATATAGCACCTGGAGCTACATTAGCTGGTTGTGTAAGCATTGGTAAAAATACTTTTATTGGCATTGGTGCAACTATTTTACCAAGTATAAAAATTGGGGAAAACTCCATTATTGGTGCAGGATCAGTAGTTACTAAAAACATTCCTGCAAACTGTGTTGCTTATGGTGTACCAGCTGTAGTTATAAAGCAAATTATTTAGAAAAATTTTTTATCACAAATATTAAAACAAAAAAATGGACCCAATAAAACAGTTTGGTGAAGAGAAACAAAAGAATATAGATGAATTAGGAAATGATAAAAGCCTTAAAGATTTGGGGCTAAAATTTTTGATTAAGACTGCTCCTAAAAAATATTCTTACAATTTTTCTTGGATGGGGCGACCCATTATTGCATACCCACAAGATATGATTGCAATGCAAGAACTAATTTGGGAAATAAAACCCGACTTAATTATTGAGACAGGTATCGCTCACGGGGGTTCTTTAGTTTATTATGCTTCTTTACTAGAATTAATTGGCAGTGATGGTTTTGTACTTGGGTTAGATATTGATATTAGAAAACATAATAAAGACTTAATAGAATCTCATCAAATTAGCAAAAGAATTCAAATGATTGAAGGCGACTCTACTTCTGAAGAAATCGCTAATCAAGTGTATGAAATTGCTAAAAATAAAAAAAATATAATGGTTTGTTTAGACTCAAATCACACACACGACCATGTATTAAAAGAACTGGAACTATATGCACATTTAACAACTATAGGTAGTTATTGTGTAGTGTTTGATACTGTTGTAGAGGATATGCCAAAAGATTGGAATTGGGGAGAAAGGAGTTGGGGTGTAGGTAATAACCCTAAAACTGCCGTATTTGAATTCTTAAAAACAAATTCAAATTTTGAAATAAATAAAAACATTGATAATAAATTACTGATTTCTGTTGCACCTGATGGATATTTAAAAAGAATAAAATAGTAATAATGAGTTATCTGCCATTAGTAAGTATTGTTATAACAAATTATAATAGAGTGACAACCATTGGAAAGGCAATAGAAAGTGCTTTGCAACAAGATTACCCTAATCTTGAAATTATTATTAGTGATAATTGCAGTTCAGATAATTCTCACAATATCATAACCAAATATATAAATGATAGTAGGGTTAAATACTTTAGAAACGAAAGTAATATTGGTATGCTTGGAAACTTTAAAATTTGTTTTGAGGAGAGATCAAAAGGCGAGTATATATCCATTGTAAATAGCGATGATGAATATATAAATCCTCAATTCATTTCTCAATCTGTTGCCCTAATTCAAAAATACCATAACGTAGTAGTTGTCTCCTCTAATTTCATTTCATCTTTTGGAAAAAGAAAAGTAGAAACATTTTATTATCAGTATGATGAATTTTATTATGGTATAGAATTTTTAAAAATGATTGATTTAAGGTTGGGATTTGGTTGGGCTGGTATTGTTATGAATAGACAATCTATTAATTCAATAAAGCCTTTTGAAACCAACATCGTTTTATCTGATTTATTGTCCAATTTACAATTAATGCTAATTGGCAATATTTGTATCAATAAAAACACATCCTATTTATACAATTTACATAATTTTAATGAAGGAGGTGGAGCTTATCGCTATAGTGAAACTCAAAAAATATTTAATTATTTGAATAATTTTTATTTAAGACTAGCCGAAACTACCACCAAAATAAATGCTGAGACTATTACACAAAAGTTGCAATTTTTTTTTATTGAGGCAGCATATAAAGATTCATACTTAAACAATAGGAAAGAATATAAAAAAATTGTAGCTTTTTTAAATACAATAGACACTGCATACTTAAGCAGATACAAAAAACTAAGGAGTACCCAAAAAGCACATCTATTGTATTTTTTTCCTTTCATTGGACATACTCTAACCAAAATTAAAAAAAGTATATTTAATTAGATGCCTAATTCATTTAGTATACTACTTCCTGTGTATAATGGAATGGCTTATTTAAAAGACTGCTTAGAAAGTCTTTTAAATCAGCAATATGATAATTATAATATTATTGTTTTAGATAGTGGTTGCACAGATGGTTCAATTGAATTTATAGAATCTTACAAAAGCAAAAAAATAATTATTTATAGAACTGAAAAAAGATTGTACATAGAAGAAAACTGGGGAAGAATAAAAGATATAGACAAAAATGAGTTTATGACAATTATTGGACAAGACGATATTCTATACCCCAATTATTTGCAAGTAATAAATGATTTAATAGATGAGCATCCCAATGCTAGCTTATATCATACACATTTTAACTATATAGATAACAAGAGTAAGATTATTAGAAGTTGTAAACAAATGCCTCAAATAATTGATGCCTCTAAATTTATCGAAATGTTTTTGACAATTCAAATGGATTCAATGGGTACAGGCTATTTAATGCGAAGTAAAGACTACGATAAGATTGGAGGTATTCCAATTCATTACCCAGCTTTATTATTTGCGGATTTTGAGTTATGGTTAAATCTTACTGAAATTAAATACCAAGCTGTTTCTTGCCAAAACTGTTTCGCATTTCGCATTCATCAGAGTACAACAACTACAAGTGGTAATACCAAATTTTTAATTGCATTCGAAACATTTATTTATTATTTAAAATCAAAGACAAATAACAAAGCACTAAAAAATAGTATCGAAAAAAATGTTTTAAAATATATTCAATTTTATTGTCAAGGCTTAACTCACCGCTTACTTAAAACCCCTTCAAGCAAAAGGGAAAAAGATGAAACAGTTAAAAAAATTTTAATAAAATGTAAAGAATATGCTAACCTACTAGTCCCTAATAATACCTTTAATCCTGCCCAAAAATGGAGTGTTAAGTTGGCATTGTTAATTGACAGCAATTTCCTTACAAGAAAACTGTTTTTATTAATGAAAACTATTTATAAAAAGCCTATTTTAGAGTAAAATACTTTGCCCACAGTATCTATCATCATATTAAACTACAACACATTTCAATTAACTTGTAATTGCATTCAAAGCGTTATTGATTTTACTAAAGAAATTTCCTACGAAATTATTGTTGTAGATAATCAATCAACCGAATGTGATGCAGATTTATTTAAGCAAAAATTTCCTTCAATAAATCTTATAAAAAGTAGTGAGAATGGGGGTTTTGCAAAAGGTAACAATCTTGGTATTGAACAAACTAAAGGAGAATTTGTTTTACTATTAAACAGCGATATCTATTTAATTGAAGATGCCATTAGCAAAACAATTCAATATTATAAAGCACAAAAATTGAATGGTGTTATAGGTTGCAAAATGGT
>JANYEB010000003.1 GCA_025363355.1 Chitinophagaceae bacterium
AAAAAGGATTACCAGGTTGGCAAACAATATGGAAGGGATATGCCTATTTTCAACAAGTGGTAGAAGTAAATAATCTTCTACTAAAAAATACTTCTTGAATTTTATGGGTAAACTTTAGGCACCAAGTGAGTCTGCCAAAGCTTTGTTATAACTTGGATTTTCTTTTTGAGCAGTTGCAAATAAGCAAGTTGCAATAAGTGAGATGCAAAGAATAAACTGACGCATTTGAATAGTTTTTAGTAGAGCGAACATAAAAATTAATTTCAAACAATTATCATTTAAAATAGTTTCTTTGAAATATCAATCAAAATCTATGCGTTTTCTAACTTTTTGCTTTTGCCTTTTTACTTTTAACTTATCTCAAGCACAACTCACCAAATATGTAAACCCATTTATTGGAACTGGTGGCACAGGACATACTTTTCCTGGGGCAACAACACCATTTGCAATGGTGCAATTAAGTCCTGATACCAGAATTGATGGCAGTTGGGAAGGTTGCAGTGGTTACGCTTATAACGATTCTATCATTTATGGATTTTCGCATACACACCTTAGTGGTACGGGTTGTAGCGATTATGGAGATATTGCTTTTATGCCATACTTCTCAAAAACAGGCAATTTTGATTATGTAAAAAGTAATTTGTTGCAAGCAAAATTTTCTCATAAAAATGAAAAAGCAAGTGCAGGATATTACAGTGTGGTATTAGATGATATGCCTGTAAAAGTTGAATTGACAGCGACTACAAGAACAGGCTTTCAACGCTATACTTTTAATAATGATGGTTATGGATATATTGTGTTGAATTTAAAACATAGAGATGAGTTGCTGGAAGGGAAAATGAACTTAGCTCAAATGGATACAATTACTTCTTTTAGTGGACTAAGAAGAAGTAAAGCTTGGGCAAAAAATCAGGAATTATATTTTGGATTTCATATTGATAAAATTCACTCTAAACAATTTGTGGTGTATGAAGGAGAGAATATTACCAAACTTATCCTGGAATATAAAATAAAGAAAGGTGAGGTTATACAAATTAAAACAGGAATTTCTACAGTTGATGAAAATGCTGCTTTGAATAATATGCATAAAGAAATTCCAAGTTGGAATTTCAATAAAATAAAACAACAAGCACAACAATCCTGGGAAAAAGAATTAAAGAAGATTGAAGTAGCCTCACCCCAACCCTCTCCAAAGGAGAGGGAGAATATGGTAATCTTTTATACAGCAATGTATCATTGTATGATTCACCCAAGTATTATGAACGATGTGGATGGAAGATACAAGGGCAGAGATGGTAAAATACATAAAGCAGAAGGCTTTAATTACTACACAGTGTTTAGTTTGTGGGATACGCACAGGGCTTTGCATCCTTTGTTAAACATTATTGATAAAAAACGCAGCCACGATTTTGTGATTACTTTTTTAAAGCAATTTGAACAAAGTGGCAGACTACCAATGTGGGAACTCTGGAACAATGAAACCGACTGTATGATTGGCTTTCATAGTGTGAGTGTGATATTGGATGCTTATAGAAAACAGGTAATTAGCAAAGATGAACTGCAACAACTTTGGACTGCTGTAAAAGCAGAAGCTATGAGCAATAGGTTTGGTTTGGATAAGTTTAGAGAGAAAGGTTTTTTAAGTGTGGAAGATGAAAGCGAAAGTGTAAGCAAAACTGCTGAATATAGTTATGATATGTGGTGTGTGAGTGAGATTGCAAAGGAACTTAATAATTACGATGATGCATTGTATTTTGTAAAATATAAAGATGCTTGGCAAGAATTGTATAATTCAAAAAATGGTTTTATACAACCACGTAAAAATGGAAATTGGTTACCTAATTTTAACCCTTATGAAGTAACTAATAATTATACAGAAGCAAATGCTTGGCAGTATAGTTTTTATCACCCCCATCATTCTTTGCAAAATGAAAAAATGTTGGATAGTTTGTTTAATGCAAATCCAATAACGCAAGGAAGAACACAAGCTGACATCACTGGTTTAATAGGGCAATATGCACATGGCAACGAACCAAGCCACAACTATATTTATTTACTAAACAATGAAAAAAGAATCAAGTATTTAAAGTATGTGTTTGATAATTTTTATTCCAATAAACCCCACGGATTAATTGGAAATGAAGATTGTGGGCAAATGAGTGCATGGTATGTAATGAGTGCTATAGGAATTTATCAAACCAATCCCAGCGAATTAGTTTACACTACTGGTGTTCCATTATTT
>JANYEB010000015.1 GCA_025363355.1 Chitinophagaceae bacterium
GAAGTTTATTGCTGCCCAAAAATTTAACGCTGCTATAATCAATTAATTTATCACGTTTAACAACAACTCTTTTATCTCTACCAAGCGTTAAGTTTAAAGTATCGTTGGTACTATTCGGATCTATGAAAGATTTACCAACATAAGTTCCTTCAAATATAATATTGGCTTCGCCAGGCATTAAATTAAGCTTGCCCCAATCTGCAATTTCAGCTAATAAATAAACGTCTTTATCTAATTTAGGAACTGCATAATGCTTGTATCCTGCATTAATTTCTTGTGTTGCAATAGTGGCTGTTTGTGCTTTACCATTTGTTGGAACATCATAAGGCAAATCAATATCGTAAGCAAGGTTTAAAGTGTTATCTATAACAGAAACATAATCGTCCATTCCATCTTTTAATGTAATAACAATTACACCATTTGTAGCTCGTGAGCCATAGATTGCTGTTGATGCTGCATCTTTTAAAACATTTACTGATTTTATGGATGAAGGAGAAATTTTTGCATAATCTTCTTTACTCATAACATTGCCATTAACAACATACAAAGGTTCGTTGTTTGATTGAGTTGAACTATATCCTCTAATTTTTATTTCATCTCTAGCTGGTGGTGCATAAGCATAATCTGCACTCACTTTTTCACCCATTGACTGAATACTATTCATTGCTGCCAACTTTTTATCCATTCTATAAACTGGATTTATATAAGCTAAATACCAAGCACTTAATATTGGTGCATTGCCCCATTGGCTTGGCATTGAGGTTGATAAAGAAAGTTTGACTTGCTTCCAATCTATACCAGTTGTTTGAGAAATTTTTGCTTTGGTAATCAGCTTCATTGGGCTTTTAATATCATCTACCCTTACATCGTAATAAGGTGTCCAATATGCATTGTTTGCAATGTATGAAATAGTGAAATCATATTTGCCTGCAATAGCTACAGATAGCTGCAACACCAGCCTTCCAGCGGTTGTGGTATTCTTTTTTGTTTCCTCATTTATTTGATTTTGCAACTTGCTTCTTGCATCATCAACCTTCTTCATTCTTTCTTGCAAGGCAGATTTTGTTTCTTGTATTTCAGCAAGTTTAATTTTATAATAGTCCATTAACTTGGTAAGTTCTAAAACACTCATTCCTGTTTGTGTGCCTTTAATATCACGATTGGTTTTTAGCACTTGATATAACTCATCATTATTTGCCAAAGCATTTCCTAAATCTGTTCTTTTGATTTGCAATTTTTCAACAGAATCTTCCAACATTTTTACACGAGATGATTTCTCTACAGGAATTAAATAATTGTTGTTAAACTCAATCCCCATCAATGTTACAGCACTTGCTGTTTTAATCTGAATACTATTAATGTCTAATTGATTGGCAATATTATCAATCACTAACTCATTATTTCCTTGCTTGAGACTTGCATTTGCAGTGTGTGTTAGTTCTGCTCCAGATTTATAAACAGTAGCAGTTTTAAGTTCTGATGGAACAATATTTCTTTCATCGTTTGCCGATAAATCAATGCTAATTAAGGCACAAATAATCACTAATACTTTTTTCATAATCTTATATTTTGTTTAACTGATGTAGCTTTTGTAAAGATTACATAAATAACGATACTCTAATTTGTAAAAATTTTGTTAAAACAAATAATAACAATCTTTAATTTGCATTATGTCTAGTGCAAATGCAAACTACCAAATTCAAAAGAAAATTGCTATTGTTGTTGCGGTAATGTTTGCCATCAAATTAACAGCTTGGTATCTTACAAGTTCGGTTGCCATTTTAACAGATGCTTTAGAATACACAATTAATGTTATCAGTAGTTTAATCGGTTTATACAGCCTTTCATTATCTGCAAAACCTAAAGATTATAATCACCCTTATGGGCACGGAAAAGCAGAATTTCTTTCTTCATCAATAGAAGGAATTTTGATGATTGTTTCTAGCTTCTTAATAATGTATGAAGCTATCAATAATTTGCAACATCCACATACTATTAGTAAATTGGATTATGGCATTTATTTAGTTGTATTTACTGCCTTGCTCAACTATTTTTTGGGGTATTTTTCAATTAGAGAAGGAAAAAAAACAAACTCATTGCCGCTTGTTGCAACAGGCAAACATCTACAATCTGATACTTATGCAACTGTTGCAATTATTATTGGGTTAATTGCAATTTACTTTACACATTATAGCTGGATAGATAGTTTGGTAGCCTTTGTTTTTGCTTTGGTAATTATTGTTTCTGGATACAAAATTTTGCGTAGCTCTATTGCTGGAATTATGGATGAAGCGGATGATGAATTGCTAAGAAAAGTTGTTGAGGTTTTAGAGAATAATAGAAACGAAAATTGGATTGATTTGCACAATTTGCGAATCATAAAATATGGTGGCACATTGCATTTAGATTGCCATTTAACTGTGCCTTGGTATTTTAATGTAAATGAAGCTCATAAAGAGATTGATGTATTAAGCAGCCTAGTGAAAAATGAGTTTGGCGAAAGTGTTGAATTGTTTGTTCACACAGATGGTTGCTTAGATTTTAGTTGCAAATTATGCAATAAAAAAACTTGCGATGTTCGCAAGTTTGATTTTGATAAAACAGTTCATTGGACGGTTGAAAATGTATCAACAAACAGCAAGCATCAAATAGATTTATAATGCTTTTAATTTAGCAATTGTATCTATTGGGTTACTAGCCTTAAAAACTGTGTTGCCAGCAACCAAAACATCGGCACCAGCATTAATTATTGTTGCAGCATTATCAAGTGTAACACCTCCATCAATTTCAATTAACACATTAAGATTTCTTTGAAGGATTCTATCTTTTAGCTTAGCTATTTTATGCAATGTGTTGTTAATGAATTTTTGCCCACCAAAACCTGGGTTTACACTCATTAAACAAACCAAATCAATATCAGCCAAAATATCGTCTAATAAATTAATAGATGTATGAGGGTTTACAGCAACACCTGCTTTCATTCCCCAACTTTTTATTTGTTGAATATTGCGATGTAAATGATTACAAGCTTCTATATGAACAGTTAAAATATCAGCACCAGCAGCTTTAAATGCTACTGCATATTTTTCAGGTTCTACAATCATCAAGTGAACATCTAAAGTTTTTGTGGCGACAGTTTTTATTTGCTCAATCACTGGTAAACCAAAACTAATATTTGGCACAAAACGACCATCCATAACATCTAGATGAAACCAATCTGCTTGGCTGGCATTAATCATTTTACATTCTTCTTCTAAACGAAGGAAATTGCTTGCTAGGAGGGAAGGAGCTATAAGTGACATTTGAATTATAAATGATGAGATTACAAAGAACGTGAAATAATTTTATTTGACGTTAGTGTAAAAACAAAACCCCCCAATATTTTGTATTGAAGGTTTTAATGTAATATTTATTATGGTTTAGTGTTTTCCTTTCAAACGATACATCAAACCAAATTGTAAGTTTCCTAAATTGAAGCCAGATAAACCAAACCCACCAGTTACTTCAAAACCTTTCGATGTAACTTCTGGATTGCCTGTGCTATTGTTTTTTTGATTGTTACTGATAATACTGCCATACAAAAAATTGTTGAGAGAAGTTGTAACAGCAAATCTGTCAGAAGCCCTGTACATAAGCCCTAAGCTTAGATTTACATTTGCACTATAGTTATTGTAAATTGATTCTGCAACCATTAATCCACTGTTATTGTTTTGAGTGCTTTTTCCATAACTATATTGACCATAGATATTAGTTGTAATGCTGGAATATATTTTTCCTAGTAAAGGATTGATATATGTTTTTCCAAATCCCACTTGTAGAGTATGTGCATTGTCTTTTGCAATATTACCAAGATTTTGCTTGTTTTTATTTCCTGTGTATCCATATCCAATAAAAAAAGTGTTCATTATTTTATCAGACTTAAAAGTGTTGATTGATGGTCGTAGCCCTATTGTAAAACCATTGGTTTTATTGACGTTTGTGTTACCATTGTTTAACTCATTTGTATTTACTGAAAAATTTAAGGAGCCACCAATCCATTTGCTTCCTTTTTCAAATTGTGCTTCTACACTTGCTAAACTTAAAACTGTAATGACAGTAAGAATTATCTTTTTCATATTAATTATTTTTTTTCAATGACAATAATATGAAAAATAACGCTGCTTTAAATATAATGATTAACAATACTTTAACAAATTAGATTTTATAGTTAGGTCTTAAACAATAATGGGCTTGCTTAATCAAGCAAACCCATTAGATTAAATTGCAAACTATTTTACTTCTTCTTCTTTCTCATTCTTCCCCACCAATTTGTTCTTTCAACTTCAGCTGTAGTATCTAACCTTGTTTTCATTTGTGCATCTAAAACAGCTATGTAAGACATATGAATAATGTTTCTTACTGTGCTGCCTAGTTGTAACACGTGAACTGGTTTTTTTAACCCTAATAAAATTGGGCCAATCGCTTCACATTCTCCCACTTCTTTTAGTAAATTATAAGCAACATTTCCTGCGGTTAGGTTTGGAAATATTAGAACATTCACATTTTCATCAACCAAGCTACTAAAAGGATAATTGTCTTTTAAGATTTCTTTGTTAAAGGCAAGTGTACCTTGCATTTCACCATCAATAATCAATAATGGACTTCTTTGTTTAACAATCTCTGTTGCCTTTGCAACTAGTTTAGCTTCTACACCATCACTACTACCAAAATTACTATAACTTAACATTGCTATTTTGGGTGTAATACCTAATGTCTTAACTTCTTTAGCAACCATCATTGTAATGTCTGCCAGTTCTTCGGCAGTTGGATTGAAGTTTACTGTTGTATCTGCCAAAAACAATGGACCTTTTTTTGTAATCATCAAATACATTCCAGCTATTTTTTTGACACCCTCCTCTGTTCCAATGCTATGAATCGCAGGACGAATTGCATCTGGATAATTTCTTGTTAAGCCACTAATCATAGCATCTGCATCTCCCATTTCAACCATCATAGAACCATAGTGATTTCTATCTCTCATTACTTTTAAACTCTCGTAATGATTAAATCCTTTACGTTGTCTTTTCTTAAAAAACAATTCGCCATACACTTCACGCTGAGCTTCAGTTTCATCACTTCTTGGATCAATGATTGGAAGATCTGTGATATCGATATTATTTTCTTCTGCAATGCGATTTATTTTCTTTTCATTACCTAAAAGAATTGGATAAGCAATACCATCATCATAAATACTGCTGGCTGCTTTCAATATTTTTGCATTATCGGCTTCTGCAAAAACAATACGTTTAGGATCACGTTTTGCTTTATTAGCAATAATTCTTAAAAGCTGATTATCTAAACCCAAACGCTTATTTAATTCAAGCACATAGGCATTCCAGTTTGTGATTTCTTTTTTGGCTACACCACTTGCTATTGCTGCTTTGGCAACTGCTGGTGCAACAGTAGATAATAGTCGTGAATCAACAGGTTTTGGTATGATATAATCTGCACCAAAAGTGATTGTTTTTTGGTTGTAGGCAAGATTTACAATATCTGGCACAGGTTCTTTTGTTAAAGCAGCCAAAGCCTTTACAGCAGCAAGTTTCATTTCTTCGTTAATCGTTGTTGCTCTTACATCCAATGCTCCTCTAAAAATGTAAGGAAATCCTAAAACATTGTTCACTTGATTAGGATAATCACTGCGACCAGTTGCCATAATAATATCGTTACGAACTTCAGTTGCATCTTCATAACTAATCTCAGGATCTGGATTTGCCATAGCAAAAACAATTGGCTTTTTTGCCATTGACTTCACCATTTCTTTTGTGACCACATTACCCACACTTAATCCAACAAAAACATCGGCATCTTTAAATGCTTTATTTAAATCCCAATCTGCCTTTGATTTTGAGCAAGCAAATGGTTTTCGTTCGCCCAAATCTGTTCTATTTTCGTGCAGAGCACCATTGATATCAAACAAAATAAAGTTCTCGTACTTAGCACCCAGTGCTACGTATAATTTGCAACAAGCCATTGCTGCTGCACCTGCACCATTAATAACAAATTTTACTTTATCTATTTTTTTCTTTTGAAGTTCTAACGCATTTAATAAAGCAGCACCACTAATGATGGCTGTACCATGTTGGTCGTCATGCATCACAGGAATTTTCATTTGTTTTTTTAATTCCTGCTCGATGAAAAAACATTCTGGAGCTTTAATATCTTCTAAATTAATTCCCCCAAAAGTTGGCTCAAGTGATTTAACTATGTCAACAAATTTTTGGGGATCTGTTTCATTTATTTCAATATCAAACACGTCAATATCGGCAAATATTTTGAAGAGAACGCCCTTGCCTTCCATTACTGGTTTGCTTGCTTCTGGTCCAATATTTCCTAAGCCCAAAACTGCTGTGCCATTGGTTATTACAGCAACAAGATTGCCTTTTGCCGTGTATTTATAAACGTCTTCAATATTATTCGCAATCTCTTTGCAAGGCTCTGCAACACCAGGGCTATAAGCAAGTGATAAATCTTTTTGCGTTTTAGCTTCTTTGGTAGGAATAACTTCAATTTTTCCTGGTCTGCCTTGGCTATGATACTCAAGGGCTTGCTGGCGTAATCGTTCTAATTTTTTGTCCATAGTTTTTTATTATTGTCCAAGCAACATCGCTTTACTATGCTATTGTTACATCACATATCTCAATAGTATTAAATTCCATTTAACTAGATTAATAAATAGTCTGCAAACGTAAGCATAAACTGTAAAAATGAATAATGAAATGTTATGTCCACAAAGCTCAGTTTCTGTACATTTGAATATTATTTTAGAAAATGCTGACTGCGAAAAACATACAAAAAAGATACGAAACTGTTGAAGTGCTCAAAGGTGTAGATGTTGATATTAAGCAAGGTGAAATGATTAGTATCATTGGTTCTTCAGGTGCTGGTAAAAGTACATTGCTGCACATTTTAGGAACTTTAGACAAGCCAGATAGTGGCGAAGTTTTCTTGAATAATCAACCAATGCATCAATTAACAGGGAAAAAATTAGCTGCATTTAGAAATAAACATATTGGCTTTGTTTTTCAATTTCATCATTTGTTGCCCGAATTTAGTGCTATAGAAAATGTGTGTATTCCTGCATGGATTGCAGGCAGAAAAAAAGGGGAAGCTAACGAAGAAGCTAAGAAACTTTTAACTCGTTTAGGCTTGGCAAATAGAATAGATAATAAGCCTAATCAAATGAGTGGTGGAGAACAGCAAAGAGTAGCTGTAGCAAGGGCTTTAATCAATAAACCCAGCATTATTTTTGCTGATGAACCAACAGGAAATTTAGATAGCCATCACGCAAAAGAATTGCATAAATTGTTTCTTGAATTGTGTGATGAATTTAATCAAACTTTTGTAATTGTAACTCACAATGAAGACCTTGCTGCACAAAGCAAACGAGTATTGAAAATGAAGGATGGAAAATTCGTAAATGGCTAGTAGTTAAATTTAAAAAAATCAAATCATACATCTAAAACCACTAAATCGTAATTCGTTTTATGGAACAATCAATTCTCCTCGAAATCAACAATAACATAGCTTTCATTACACTTAATCGTCCAGATAAATTTAATTCTTTTAATAGAGAAATGGCATTGCGATTGCAAAGTGTTTTAGATGAATGTGCTGCAAATAAATCTATACGATGTATTTATTTAACAGGTACAGGAAAGGCATTTTGTGCTGGGCAAGATTTGGCAGAATTGACTGGCGATAATCCTATTGCAATTTCTACTATTTTAAGTGAACATTATAATCCAATTATTTATAGATTAAGGTATATTTCTTTGCCAATTGTTTGTGCTGTAAATGGTGTTGCTGCTGGTGCTGGTGCAAATATTGCTTTAGCTTGTGATGTAGTAATAGCAAGTGATACAGCATCTTTAATACAAGCATTTAGTAAAATAGGATTAATACCAGATAGTGGTGGAACTTTTACTTTGCCAAGATTAATTGGCTTTCAACGTGCAAGTGCATTAATGATGATGGGCGATAAAGTTGCTGCAAACGAAGCATTACAAATGGGAATGTTATATAAAGTTTTTCCTGCTGATTCGTTACAAGAAGAAGGATTAAAAATTGCATCAACACTTGCCAATATGCCAACAAAAGGATTAGCTTATACAAAGTTTGTGCTTAATCAATCAATGAATAATTCTTTAGAACAACAATTAACTCTTGAAGATGAATATCAAGCAAAAGCTGCTGCTACAAAGGATTACAACGAGGGCGTTGCTGCATTTTTAGAAAAAAGAAAACCTAATTTTATTGGAGAATAAATTGCAAATTCAAACCGAAAAGGCAAAACCAAAAAGTAAGCACCAAGTCACAAATAACTTATTAACCAATTAACTAATTAACAATGCCAACTCCACAACAAGTTGTTGACCATATGATGCAACGCGATTTATTTAGCCAATGGCTAGGAATTGAAGTGTTGAAAATTGAAGAAGGGTATAGCAAAATTAAAATGACTATTAGACCAGAAATGATAAATGGTTTTGGCACAACCCACGGTGGTATTGCTTTTAGCTTAGCTGATAGTGCTTTTGCTTTTGCTTGTAATAATAGAAATAATATTTCAGTAGCACTTGATACAGCCATCAATTTTACCAAAGCAGTTAATGTGGGCGACACACTAACTGCTGAAGCTAAAGAAATTCATAATGGTAGAAGTACAGGCTTATACCTTATTTCAATAACTAATCAAAACAATGATTTAGTTGCTCACTTTAAAGGCAATTGTTTTAGAACAGGTAAAACTCATTTATGATTTACTCTTTCAATGGATTTATTCCAGTTGTTCATCCGTCTTCTTTTGTTCATCCACAAGCTTGTGTAACTGGTAACGTAATTATTGGTAAAGATGTTTATATTGCTCCAAATGCAGTGCTACGTGGTGATTGGGGTAAAATAATTGTTGAAGATGGTTGTAATGTGCAAGAAAATTGTACAATTCATATGTTTCCTGGTGTTACAACAATTTTAAAACAAGCTGCACATATTGGTCATGGAGCAGTCATTCACGGAGCAACGATTGGCAAAAATTGTTTAATAGGAATGAACAGTGTAATTATGGATAATGTTGTGTTGGGAGATGAGTGTATTGTGGGTGCATTAAGTTTTATAAAAGCAAATGAAGTGTTTGAAGCTAGAAGTTTAATTGTTGGAAATCCTGCAAAAAAAATTAAAGATGTGAGCGACAAAATGATTGCTTGGAAAACTGAAGGAACAAAATTATATCAAGCATTGCCACAACAATTATATGAAACATTAATAGAGTGTAAACCCTTAACAGAAGAGCCTTTGGATCGAGAAGATCAAGAGAAAATATATCAAGTATGGAAACGATAGAGTGATATAATCTGCAGTTGATTTTACTAATTTGGAGAAGAGGATACTATAGTATGCAGCTAGTTTATTAACATTTTTTTCGCGGAAAAAGGAAATTTCAACAAGATATACACGTAGTAAAATCACTACAAAAATAAAACGCTATCATTGCATTGGTTTTTCATAGGATATTGGATTTTAAAAACGGGGCAGTGTTTCTACACAGCCCCTTTTTTTGTTTTATTTGAAGGTATTTTAATGAACTAACATCTAAATCAATTTATTGTTTTCTGTTTTTCCAATATGCGTAAGCTAATTTTCCCAATTGTAAATTTATCCTATGAGTGTCAAGATAGTTTTGCAAGAACTTTATGAAACAATTTAGACATTGTATTAAAAAAATATTTTTAGATTAGTCTAAAAATATTTCTGTATTTATAAGAATATATATTTGCAAACTATAAAAAATAAAGTTCACTACAAAACAATGAAAATATTGAAACTATTAATTGCAGGAAGTATAACGATGGTAAACCTTTCAGCTAATGCACAAACAAGAACCTCTGCTCAAAACTTGGTGCTTACAAATGAAGATTCTTTGAATCAAGGTATCAACAAACAAAAAACAGTTCTCTCAGGTTATGGTTCAGCTTCTTATAAAAGAGATTTTAACGAACAACAATCAACAATGAATTTAGATAGAATTGTGTTGTTTATTGGTCATAAGTTCAATGATAAAATTTCTGTTTTTTCTGAGATGGAAGTTGAAGATGCAAAGGTTGCAGGTGGCGATGCTGGTGGTGAAATTGCAATTGAGCAAGCTTACCTAAAGTTTAATTTGAATCGTAAACAATACATTATTGCTGGGCTTATTATCCCTAGGATTGGGTTGCTAAACGAAAATCATTTACCAGTAAATTTTAATGGTGTTGAACGCCCATTGGTAGAGCAAGTTATTATTCCTGCTACTTGGCGAGAGATTGGTGTTGCATTGTATGGTACTGCTAAAAAACTTCCATTAAACTACAGTATAGCATTGATGAATGGCTTAAACAGTGCAGGTTTTGAACATGGAAATGGAATTCGTGAAGGAAGATTTGAAGGACGTAATGCAAGTGCGAATAACCTTGCTATCACTGGCTCTTTGCAATATAATTGGAAAAATTTTAAGTTTCAGGTTTCAGGATATGTTGGTGGAACTGTGGGTTTAAGTAAGCGTGGTGCCGATAGTTTAAACCTTAATAGTGGGGCATTTGGGACAACACTTTATTTAGCGGAAGGAAATGTACAATACACTAAAAATGCTTTTTCTGCAAAAGCTCTTTTTGCAAATATTAGCTATCCAGATGCTGCAAAAGTTAATGTGGCTTATGCAAAAAATTTAGCAACTAATATGTATGGTGGATATGTAGAAATTGGTTATGATTGGCTATACAAAAAACAACAGCAACCAAACTTTACAACCTTTGCTCGTTACGAATTTTTTGATTTGAATTCAGCAATACCAACTCCCCCAAAAGCTATATATGACGGCACTTTGAAGCAACAACATTTAATCTTAGGTATTAGTTATTTGCCTATTCCTAACGTTGTTGTAAAAGCAGATGTAAGATTATCAAATACAGGAAATCAAAACCCAGAATTGGTAATAAACCCTGCACCAAATGCAATTCCTTATAATCCAAAAAACACTTTTTTAAACATAGGAATTGGTTATTCTTTTTAATAAAAAAAAACGAGTTAATCTGTGTTATCAGTGCAATAAAAATCTGTAAAACAAATGAATAGAAAAGATTTTATAAAAGCGAGTTGCAATTTTTGTTTGCTTGGAACAGCAGCAATGCTATTGCCAAATTTAACAGGATGTAGTCCATCTTATAGTGTTTTTTCAACAGAAAAAAAGAACAACGAATTGCAATTGCCACTATCATTATTCGAGAAAAACCCACTACAAATTGTTCGTGTAAAAGGAATGAATTTTGATATTGCAGTGCAGCAAAAGGATAAAGAAAATTATACTGCATTATTGCTACAATGCACACACGCAGATAATGAACTTGTTCCTGCTCAAAGTGGCTACAGTTGTAGCTTACACGGTAGTCAGTTTAATCAAGATGGCAAAGTAATTAAAGGACCAGCAGAAGCATCTTTAAAAAAATATAAAACAACAATAAGCAATAATTATCTCATTATTACAATTTAAAAAGAGCCACAAAGACGCAAGGATACAAAAAGCTTTAATTGACATTTATATCGTGTCTTAGTGCCTTAGTGGCAAAACAAAAAATCGATGAAAAAAATATTATTTATAGCAATAGTAACATTCTGTATTACATCTTGCAAAAAAAATGAGGATACACCAGCTATCAGTTTTGATGAATTAAAAACAGTAGCCCTAAAAGATTTCACTAACAATGTCGCTGTTCCTGGATATTTAGATTTAGATAATGCAGCTATTAATTTAAACATAGCAATCCAAAATTTAAACACCAATGCAACAGAAGTAAATTTGACTGCTGCAAAAACTGCTTGGAAAAATATGAGAGGCGTTTGGGAACAATGTGAAGGCTTTCTTTTTGGACCAGTTGAAGACAATGACTATGATCCAAATATGGATACTTGGCCCACAGATTATGTGCAAATGGATTCTCTATTAAACAGTACAAATCCTTTAGCAATTGCTGACATTCAAAATATTACTTTATCTTTACGTGGTTATCATCCTATTGAATACATTATTTTTGGAAATCACGGAAATCGAACAGCTGCAAGTATTACAGCTCGTCAAAAACAATATATGCTTAGCTTAAGTGAGGATTTAAAAAGCACTTGCCATCAATTATATTTAAGTTGGACAGTAGCACCAACAAACTTCTCAAATCAAGTTATTAATGCAGGAACTATCAATTCTCTTTATTCAAAAAAACAAGAAGTTTATCTTGCTATTGTTAATAGTCTAATTGCTATTTGTGAAGAAGTTGGTGAAGGTAAAATGAAAGAACCTTTTGATGCGATGGATCCTTCAATTGTTGAATCTCCGTATAGTGGCAACTCTATCAATGATTTTAGAAATAATATTATTGGTTTGCAAAATGTTTACTTAGGAAAATATGCAACAAATGATGGCAAAGGAATTAACGATTTAGTAGCATCAAAAAACATTGCACTAGATAATAAAATTCAAAGTCAAATAACAGCTGCTATTAGTTCTTTTAGCAATATTACTATGTATTATGAAGATGCAATTATTAACCAAAGATTGCAATGTCAACAAACAATGATAGCATTAAATACTTTAAAAAATACTTTAGAAAACGAGTTGAAACCCTTTGTAATTCAGTATATCACAGATTAGAAATTTTATACATTGAAAAAAATATTTACAATAACTGCTTTAACTTTTAGTGTTGCATTGCTTACTATGTGCAACAAAGCTGCAATGTTTGATGAAGCAGGCTATGACGAAAGATTAAGTGGTGGAATGGCAACAGTATTTGATGAAACTTCAAAAGCATTTAGTCATTCGATTGATGGATTAAATGAAAGAGATGAACTGGTTCACGAAATTGGTGATGTTGCTTTTGAGCAAACTTTTATTGCTGCACCTTCTTTAATTAATGGAGGGTTAGGTCCTGTGTTTAATAATGTAAGTTGTATATCTTGCCACCATAATGATGGCAAAGGCACACCCACAGCAGGTTTCACCAATTCCTCTCTATTATTTAGGTTAAGTATTCCTGGAACAGATGCAAATGGAGGTCCTTTAGCAATTCCTGGTTTTGGTGGTCAATTACAAGATGTTGCATTATTTGGTAAACCTCCAGAAGCCAATGTGAGCATTAGTTACAGCGATGTGAATGTTACATATTCAAGTGGAGAGACTGTTACACTTCGTAAACCAACATATACTGTTTCCAATACTTATCAACCTTTGCCAAGTAATTATTTAATTTCTCCAAGGCTTGCTCCACTTGTGTTTGGGCTTGGTTTGTTGCAAAATATTCCAGAAGCTACCGTTCTTTCTTTTGCTGATGAAAATGATGCAAACAATGATGGAATTAGTGGTAAACCAAATTATGTTTACAATTCATTTACTCACAGAACAGAGCTTGGGAGATTCGGATTAAAAGCATCTGCTCCAAATTTATTAATCCAATCTGCTGGTGCTTATCACCAAGATATGGGTATCACAAATTATGTTTTTCCTAAGGAAAGTAGTTGGGGGCAATCACAATTGGACAATTTAAATGATGATCCAGAACTTGCAGATACAACCCTTAATGCTGTTGTGTTTTATGTAAAAACATTAGCAGTTCCTGCACGAAGAAATGTTACAAATTCTGATGTTATTCAAGGTAAACTAATTTTCAATCAACTCAATTGTAGTAGTTGTCATAAACCTGTTGTACAAACAGGGATTGACTTAAATACAAAGGCATTAAACAACCAGCGTATTCAACCCTTTACAGATTTATTGCTGCACGATATGGGTGATGATTTAGCAGATGACAGACCCGATTACTTGGCTAATGGAAAAGAGTGGAGAACTGCACCATTGTGGGGTATTGGGCTATTTGCGAAAACAAATGGAACACCTTATTATTTGCATGATGGCAGGGCAAGAACTATTGAAGAAGCTATTTTGTGGCACGGTGGTGAAGCTCAAAAATCGAAAGAAAATTTTATGAAATTAAGCAAGAATGATAGAAAGAAATTAATTGTATTTATGCAGTCTTTATAAATTTCTCAGAAAATAAATAAAATTTAGTTTTATCGTTGTAATATTTTCATTCAACTGTTTACATATATCAAAACTAATTTATGAAAATTGCATTTGTATCTCTACTCACATTTATTTCAGTTAATTTTATTATTGCACAAACACAACCAAAACCATCTTTATTGTGGGAAGTAACAGGCAATGGAATTACCAAACCTTCTTATTTATTTGGCACATTTCATTTAATCTGCAAAGAAGATTTTGAGATTACATCAATCCTAAAAGAAAAGTTCAATACTTCCGAAAAATTGTTTGAAGAAATGAAGATGGACGACCCATCTATTCAAATGAAAATGATGGCACAAATGAAGTCTGATAAGAGTTTGAGAGAATTATTTGATAGTAATAATTATAAAATATTAGCAGATAGTTTTCAAAAAATTACAGGAATGCCATTGGGCTTTTTTAATAACTATAAACCATTTTTGGCAACTACAATGCTTACCCAAAAAATGCTTCCTTGTAAAGAAATCATACAACCAGAAACAGAATTTATTAAACTGGCAAAAGAAAAAAATATTGAAGTTTTTGGTTTAGAAACTATTGATGATGAAATGAAAGCTATTGATAAAATGCCTTTAGATAGTCAACTAAATTCGCTACTAAAAACTGTTGGTAATTTCGATAGTGTAAAACAAATGATGATGTCAATTGTTGAAGTATATAAAAAACGCAATCCAGATGAGTTGTATAAATTTATGAAACTAAATGGTGTTGATGATGCTTTTGAAACAGCAATGCTTGAAGTGAGAAACACAAATTGGTTGCCTACAATTATTACAAACCTAAAAAAGCAAGCCACTTTTTTTGCCTTTGGTGCAGGACATTTATGTGGCAATAATGGTATCATTAATTTGTTGAGAAAGAAAGGATATAAGGTAACGCCAATACAATATTAAACCAATGAAACTGCAAACGATTACGGCTTTTGACAATGTTTAAATATATTAGCTATTTACATTTGTTGCGTTGAAAATTCAACATTTAATAACACTCATTCTTAAAAAAACAAACGATTAGCTATGTCTAAAAAAGTAGTTACACTTGGCGAAATTATGCTTCGCCTTACGTCTCCAGGTCATTTACGTTTTGTACAATCAGACAGTTTTGATGTTACCTATGGTGGCGGAGAAGCCAATGTTTCTGCGGCTTTGTGCAATTATGGATTAAATGGAACTTTTGTTTCTAAAGTGCCAAACAATGCAATTGGTCAAAGTGCCATCAACCATTTAAGAAGATATGGTGTAGATACACAATTCGTTGCTCGTGGTGGTGATAGATTGGGAATTTATTTCTTAGAAACTGGTGCCTCAATGCGTGCCTCTCAAGTTATTTATGATAGAGCAGGAGCTTCTATTGCAGAAGTTGATGCAAGCGAATTTGATTTTGATAAAATATTTGAAGGTGCATCTTGGTTTCACACAACAGGTATTACACCTGCTTTAAGTGATAAAGCTGCTGCTTTAACATTAGCTGCTTTAAAAGCTGCAAAAGCAAAAGGCATTACTACAAGTATTGATTTGAACTTCCGTAAAAAATTATGGACTAAAGAAAAAGCTCGTGAAGTAATGACAGGGCTTTGCGAATTTGTAGATGTATGTATTGGTAACGAAGAAGATGCTGATTTATGTTTAGGTTTTAAAGCTGCTAATACTGATGTTACAAAAGGTGAATTAAACCTTGATGGATTTAAAGATGTATTCAAACAAATGCAAGCAAAATTTGGTTTCAAATTTATTGCTTCTTCATTGCGTGAAAGCCACAGTGCAAGCGATAATGGCTGGAGTGCATTGGTATATGATGGTTCTGAATTTTATCATACAAAACATTACGAAGTAAGAATTGTAGATAGAGTGGGTAGTGGAGATAGTTTTGCAAGTGGGTTGATTTATGGTCTTGTTACTGGAATGCCAATGGCAGAAGCTGCTGAGTTTGGTGTTGCTGCAAGTGCTATTAAACACACTATTCCAGGCGATTTAAACCACGCAACTTTAAGTGATGTTAAAGACTTAATGAAAGGTGATGGTAGTGGAAGAGTTCAGAGATAATTTTTTAATTTAGAGTTATGAGTTATGAATTCGGAATTGAAGCATTTATAACTCATAATCCATAATCCATAATTTTATATGATAATTGATAGTTTAAGTTCAGCTTCTCGTTACACAAGCCTCCATCCTCTTTTTGCAAAAGCATTCGAGTATCTTAACAACACAGATTTATCCACTTTAAAGGATGGTAAATTTGAAATTGATGGCGATAATATTCGCGGCATTATGGCGAGCAAAAATGGAATGACAGCAGCAGAATCCATTGCAAAATTTGAGTGTCACAATAAACATATTGATATTCAAGTTTGCATTAAAGGCAACGAAACAATTGGCTGGAAACCACGTCCAAGCTGTGTTTCACAAAGAGGTGAATACAATACCGAAAAGGACGTGTTGTTTTATGACGATGCTCCTGATATGTATTTTGATTTAACAGATATGCAGTTTGTTATCTTTTATCCAGAAGATGTTCATGCACCAATGATTGGTGAAGGACAAGTAAAGAAACTGGTGTTAAAGATTAAATTATAATTACGAATAAGGGCTGCAATTGCAGCCCTTATTATTTAAAATATTGAGATAACTTAATCACTTCCACAGCTTCCTTTACATCGTGAACACGCAAAATATTAGCTCCATTTAATATGCCAATAGTATTTAAAACAGTCGTTCCATTTAATGCCTCTTGAGCAGTAATGCCAAGTGTTTTGTAAATACTATTCTTCCTTGAAACACCTAATAATAATGGCTTTTGAAGTGTTGTAAATTGATTAAGTTCTTTTACTAATTCAAAATTCTGTTCAACATTTTTTGCAAAACCAAATCCAATATCCAAAATCATTTGGTTTAACCCAAGTTGCTTTCCTTCTGCAATTTTATCAATAAAATATTCTTTTACCTCTTCCACAATATTGGTATAATTTGTTTGTTGCAACATTGTTTGCGGTGTTCCTTTTATGTGCATACAAATGTATGGAACATCAAGTGTAGCAGCAGTTTCAAACATTTTTTTATCTAGAGTTCCACCACCAATATCATTCACCATCATTGCACCTGACTCAACTGCTTGTTTGGCAACAACGGCATTAAATGTATCAATAGAAATATTTGCTTCAGGAAATTTTAGAGCTATTGCTTCAATTATTGGAATCACTCTTTTTAGTTCTTCATCAACAGCAATTTGTTCACTATTTGGTCTTGTGCTTTGCCCACCAATATCAATAAACGTAGCCCCTTCGTTTAACATTTTTTCAGTTAAAAACAGGGCTTCATCAATACTTTGTTTACGACTTTCTGAATAAAAAGAATCGGGTGTTGCATTTATAATTCCCATTACTAATGGCGTGGTTATTATAAATTGTTTTTGTTTATAGTGAAGTGTAAACATCTTTTAATTATTTTGCAGTGCTCAAAGATATTAGGATGTTTCTCTATATATCTTTCAAATATTCATCATTGCATAACTCATAATTTATAATTAATAAAATGAAGGTTTTAACTACAATTTGTCGCTGGTTAGTTGGGTTGTTATTTATTTTCTCTGGATTAATAAAAGCTAATGACCCACTTGGGTTAAGTTTTAAAATGCAAGAATTTTTTGAAAAATGGGGAATGGAATTCTTTAACAATTACTCCTACAGTTTTGCCTTTGCTATAAACATTGTTGAGGTATTGGCTGGCATTGGAATCATTATCGCTTGGAGACCAAAGTTCTTTACTTGGTTACTTTTATTGCTGATTCTATTCTTTACTTTTCTAACAAGCTATGTTTTGTTTAGTGGTAAAATTCACGCTTGTGGTTGCTTTGGCGATTGTCTTCCATTAACACCCATTCAAACCTTCACAAAAGATATCATTCTTCTTGTGTTAGTGTTGATTATTTTATTTAATGTGAAAAAAATAGAGCCATTATTATCCTCAAAAATTTCAATTGGAATATTGCTTTTTACAGTTGTAGCTACTGCTGGTATTGAGTTGTACGTTTCAAAACATTTGCCATTTAGAGATTGTTTGCCTTATAAAAAAGGAAATAATATTCTAGAGCAAATGAAACCACCATTAGGTTCTGTTGCAGACAGTATTCTAATTACCACTAAATATAAAAAAGCTGGAAAAGAAATAGAAATTATTGGCGACAATTTTCCAAATGATTTTGATTCTACCTACGAATTTATTGAAGGAAGTCAAGTTCAAAAAATTATTCGCAAAGGGAATAATACACCAAAGATTGCTAATTTCTCTTTAACAACTTTCAATAATAATGATAGTACACAAGCAATACTAGGACAAGATAAAAAATATGTTTTACTATTCGTTAAAGAGTTCAAAGCAGCAACGGAATTGACTAAACAAATAAATTTATCTGCACTGCAAGAGATACAAAAGAAAGGATTGCAAGTTTTTGTTGTTACCAGCGATGTTGAAGGTGCTGCAAATATTTTTATTAAAGATGTTACTTTCTTTAAATGCGATGTAACAGAGCTTAAAACTGCTGCAAGAGTTAATCCAACATACTTCTTAATGCAAGGGGCAAACATTTTAAATAAAGTTGCAGCTGTAGATGCTTCAAATCTATTGAACTAATGAAAAACATTTTATTCGTACTTGTAATGTTTTGTTCTTTGCTGGTAAATGCTCAACAAGCTACTAGCAAGTACAAAGAATGTATGCCAGGTGCTTATCAAACAGAGCAATATTTTGCATTATTAAAGAACAAGCGAGTTGCTATTTTTGCAAATCATACATCTGTTATAAATTCAACTCATTTAATAGATACACTTGTTAAAGCAGGTATTAAAGTTATTAAAATTTTTGCACCTGAACATGGTTTTAGAGGAAATGCTGATGCTGGTGAAAAACTAAATAATGGAATTGATTCAGCCACTAAAATTCCCATTGTTTCATTATATGGCAAAAAACTAAAACCTTCAAATGCTGAATTGGCAGATGTTGATATAATGCTATTTGATATTCAAGATGTGGGCGTTAGGTTCTATACCTATATTTCTTCTTTGCAATATTATATAGAAGCTGCAATTGATGCAGATAAGCCTTTGATTATTTTGGATAGACCAAACCCTAATGGTTTTTATGTTGATGGTCCTGTATTAGACTCTAACTTCAAAAGCTTTGTCGGAATGCAATCAATTCCTATTGTTTATGGAATGACCATTGGCGAATATGCTAAAATGTTAGTTGGTGAACAATGGCTCGATTGGAAATACATTAGAAAAGCTGATAATAAAATCTCATTAACAGAGATTCTAGGCTTTGAAGATGAGAGAAAGAATTTTAAACTTACCATCATTCCTTGCAAAAACTACACACACAACAGTAAATATATATTGCCAGTAAAGCCATCTCCAAATTTGCCAACAATGGCAAGTATTTATTGCTATCCTTCTATTTGCTTGTTTGAAGGAACTATTGTTAGCGAAGGGCGTGGTACTGATAATCCTTTCTGTGTTTTTGGTCATCCAAATTTTTCAAAAGATTTATATTCATTTACACCTATCAGTAAATCTGGTGCTAAGGAACCAAAGTTTAAAGACAAAATTTGTTATGGATGGAATCTATTCAATTCAGACAGTACAATTGTTTTAAATAAACTTAACAAACAACTTCAATTTGGCTATTTAATTAATGCTTTTAAAATGTTTTATGACAAAGAAAACTTCTTCATCAAACCTAAAATGGAACGTGCTGAGGAATACTTCTTTAATAAACTTGCAGGAACAGATTTGCTAATGCAACAAATTAAACAAGGTAAAACCGAAGCTGAAATAAGAGCAAGTTGGCAACCCAAGCTACTTGCGTTTAAACAAATCAGAAAAAAATACCTGCTCTATAAAGATTTTGAATAGTTATGGTAGATTATCATATCTCATTACATTTGTTCCATTAAAATAATTCGCACTTGTTGGCGTTATTAACTGTATTAAAAATTAAATATGAATCCTGCTACATCTGAAAAAATTAATGTTTGGCTCAATGGTAATTATGATGCCGAAACAAAATCAATTATTCAAAATCTTCAAACAGAAAACCTTACTGATTTAGAAGATTCTTTTTACAAAAACCTAGAATTTGGCACTGGTGGATTACGTGGATTAATGGGTGTTGGTACTAACAGAATGAATAAATATACTGTTGGTATGGCAACTCAAGGATTAGCAAATTATTTAAAAAAATCTTTTCCAAACGAAGAAATAAAAGTTTGTGTTGGACACGATAGTAGAAACAACAGTAGATTTTTTGCAGAAACAGTTGCCAATGTTTTTGCAGCTAATGATATTAAAGTGTATTTGTTTCCTGCACTTAGACCAACTCCAGAATTAAGTTTTGCAATTAGAACACTGGGTTGCAAAAGTGGTGTTGTATGCACGGCAAGTCATAATCCTAAAGAGTACAATGGCTATAAAGCTTATTGGGATGATGGTGCACAGATGGTTCCTCCTCATGACAAAAATGTAATTAAAGAAGTAGATAAAATAGCCTCTGTAGATGATGTAAAATGGTCGGGAGGTGAACAGCATATTATTTCTATCGGCAAAGAAACGGATGCGCTTTATCTGGAAATGGTGAAAGGTTTAAGCATAAATCCCGATGTATGTGAAAAGCAACATGATCTTAAAATTGTTTATACACCGATACACGGAACCGGTATTATGCTCGTACCCGATGCGTTAAAA
>JANYEB010000022.1 GCA_025363355.1 Chitinophagaceae bacterium
CTTAAAGCTCAAAATTGCACTATTTATAAACTCGAATTAACCAAGGAAGAAAATATATATTTAATGGAATCAAAACCTTCTCAGCAAGAGTATAGTAACGTTGATTATATCCATAATCCTTTTGAAAAAAATAGTAGCACAATTTTAAGCAACAGAAAAGTAATAAGATGGGAAAATGAAGGTTTAGAAAAAAAAGTCAGCATTTTCAATAATGCTCCAATCATAAAAACTGCAGATAAGTTCATTTTTAAAGATAGTATTTCAATTACTTTAACCAATAATGAATTTGAACAAGACAGTATCAATTGTAAGTTGATGTATTCTATAAACGATGCCCCATTTATTCAATTTACCACTCCCATAATTTTAAAGGAATCTTGCAAACTAAAAGCAATCGCTATTTATGATGATGACACTTCCAACCTCTCCACAGCCTATTTCTACAAACGTCCACACAACTATTCTATCCAACTCAATTGCAAATACAATAAGCAATACACAGCAGATGGTGATGATGGAATTATTGATGGACAATATGCAGATGTAGATTTTAGAAAAGGTGGTTGGCAAGGTTATCAAGCACAAGATTTTGAAGCTATTATTGATATGAAAGAAGTAAAACAATTTACCGAAATTTCAGCCAATTTTCTTCAAGATACTCGCAGCTGGATTTTGTTTCCAACCAAAGTAGAATTCTATACTTCGGATGATAATATCAATTTTAAATTAGCTAAAATTATTGAAAATACTATATCTCCACAAGATTATATTGTTCAAACGCAAAAGTTAAAAGTCAAAACCCAAAAAGAATTTTCTACAGCCAGATACATTAAAGTCAAAGCATATAACTATGGCAAACTACCAGAATGGCATGCTGGCAAAGGAGATGATGCATTTATTTTTATTGATGAAATTGAAATAAAATAGCCACTAATGCACGAATATTTTTACTCTCTATTACTGCATTAGTGGCGTTTATTTTATTAATAAAGTGAGGCAATTAATTCAATTGCAATTGTGGTAATCGATACTGCTGACTATCATATACAAATAACTCTTCAATATTATAAGTCCAGTATTTATACAAAGGAGATTTGGTTAAATAACCATCAACCTGTGTTTTATTACCAGCATTGAATGTAATCCAAACTGTTTGCGATTCCATACTTACAGCATACATATCAATTACATTTTTATTAATCAAATAATTAATATAGGTTCTGTGTGGTGCTACTAAAACCATAAAATCATCGTCCATCGTAAACTTAATGATTGCTTGATATTTTTTCATACGTGTATTTTTAAAAGTTTAAGCAGCAATCAATCGTGGTTCAAATCTATCAGCAACATTACAGAATTTACTTTAATAGTTTATGTTAATTTATGGAAAAAATTTTAACTAAAACAATTAGCTTACTTGTCCTGTCAAATGTGTTTATGACATTTGCTTGGTATGAACATTTAAAAGATAAAGGCGTTCCTTTATGGAAAGCAATTTTGGTTAGTTGGGGCATTGCTTTTTTTGAGTATTGTTTAATGGTTCCTGCCAACAGAGCTGGTTATAGCAATGGTTTCAACGCTTTTCAATTAAAAATTACACAAGAAGTTATAACACTCATTGTGTTCACTGTTTTTGCAGTGATGTATTTAAAAGAACCATTCAAGTATAATTATATTATTAGCTTTATGTTCATTTTGGGTGCTGTATATTTTGCATTCAAAAAATAGGGCAAATTAAACTACATCGAGTAGGCAATATACAATTTTAGCATCGTTGCAACTTCCAATATTATTTAACTATTTTTTTTGCACCTAAATAAACTAGATAAGTAAAAAATGGGGCAGATACAACATCAATAGTATAATGTACGTGCTGCACTAACACCATACATCCAATTAAAACAGATGCAGTAAGTGTAATGGCTTTATGCCAGGGTTTTTCTAAACATAAATACATTAAAAACATTGTTGATGTGTGACCAGAATAAAACAAGTCTTTAGTAATGAACTTACCTCCATAAAAAATATTCGTAACGGGGTCAATTAATGGCACTAAACCATTAGGAGGATTAAATGCAACTGCTGAAATGGTAATAATTCTTGACAGCGACAAAACTATAAAGCCCCATAAAAATAACAAACAAAATCTGGGATTCTTTACTGCTTGTGTAATAGTCAAAATTGCACAAAACCAAATGATGGAAAATATTGGATATGATAAATTAGCAGCAGGAATTTTATTGAGCAACCAATCGTTTATTTGGTATCCATTTCTAGCTTCAATTAAATCAAAAAAAACAGGAAATATAGATAGCAAGATTGTAACAATAACTATCCCTAAAATAAATTGTTTTTTAAAAATAGAATCTTGCCAGTTTGTTGACCATCTATTACTAATACTGTTTGAATAACCTGCCTTCACTAAAGTAAAAATTATATGCTTAAATGTATTATAAATTATAATTCTATTTTCTCTTTTGCCCAACTTAATGCCAGCTTCAACTGCTCTTCACGAGTAAGCATAGTATTGTCTAAAATCCTTGCATCAACTGCTTTTCTAAGTGGGCTAAATTCTCTGTTACTATCAATATAATCACGCATTTCAAGGTTATTTTGCACCTCTTCAATAGTTGCAATAATCTTTTTTTCAAGCATTTCTTTAAACCTTCTTTCAACACGAGTAGCAATATCGGCAGTAACGAAAATTTTGAGTGCAGCATTTGGAAAAACAGTTGTTCCAATATCTCTTCCATCCATTACAATGCCTTTCTTTTTGCCCATTTGTTGCTGTTGAGCAACTGCAAATTCTCTTACTTCTTTAATGGTAGAAACTGCACTAACATTTTCACTAACTAGCATATCTCTAATTAAGGCAGCAACATTTTCTCCGTTTAATAGAATACTACTTTGATTCGTTTCTTCTTCAAACTCAAAATCTAAATGAATTTCTAATAAAGCTTTTTTTACTTCGTTTGGCTTGTTCCAATCAATATGATTTCGTAAGAAATATAAAGTGATGGCACGATACATTGCTCCACTATCAATAAAAATATAGTTTAATTTTTTTGCCAATTGATTGGCCAAAGTGCTTTTGCCACAGGAAGAGTAACCATCTATTGCAATGATTATTTTTTTCATAATAAGGCAAATATAAATGGTGGATTTTTTATAGTGTAATTAATCATAAATATTGTAATGAATACTGGATATAAAATTATGAAAATAAAAAAGAAAACGTATATCTATCTCGGCTTTAACCAATTTTCTGGATTTACAGATTTACTGCTTCCATTCACTACTCTAAATTCAACTTCACCATCTCCCTCATCTCCAATAGCAGCTTTACCTAAAAGCGTTCCAGCATTTACTTTTTGTCCTTTTGTTACACTAACATCAGTTAAACGATTATAAACAGTTGTATATCTACCATGACGAACCATTACACACTTATATTCATCCAAATTCATTACATAAGAAACTTCACCATCAGCAACAGCTTTTACTGAGGTGCCTACTGGCAAACAAATGAAAATTCCATCATGTTGCACAACCATTGTTTTAGAAAGTTGTTGTGTTCCAAATCTGCCACAAATATTTCCTGTGCTAACTGGCCAAGGTAAGCGTCTTTGGTTTTCCTCAAATTTTATTGATAAATTCATTCCCTCAGTCGTTCCTTCAAATACACTATAATCACGAACTTTACCATTTGGCATTACAACATTTTTACCTGCAGTTGGTTCAGGATTGGCAGCATTATATGTAACTGATTTTTGTTCTGCTTTTTTTGCTTCATCTTCTGCCTTTTTTGCTTTAGCGTCGGCTTCTGCTTTTACAGCAGCATCAGCTTTACCTTTTGCTTCTGCATCAGCTTTTGCTTTTGCAGCTGCTGCTTTTGCAGCCAATGCTTCTGCTTCTAATTGTTTACGTTTTAAATCTTCAGCAGCTTTTAGTTTTGCAAGTCTTTCTTTTTCTCTTTTTTCAGCTTCAGCAATCTCTCGTTTGATTGCAGCATTAATTGCATTATTTAATTCTCTACGCTGTTTTTCTTTTTTGCTAATTTGTGCATTAATTTCTTTTTCTTGACCACGAAGCTGCTTTACAGTTTCATCTTTATCTTTTTTGTCTTGTTCTAAAGCCTTCAGTTGTTCACTTTGGCTCATTAAAGCTCCTTTTTTATCTTCTCTGTTAACATTCAATTTCACAATATTACTTTGTAGCAATTCTTGTGTTTTGGTAATAGTTTGAGCTTCTGTTTCTCTTAACTGGCGATAGCTTTTTAGATAAGTTACTCTTTTAATTGCATCGTTAAAATCGCTAGAAGAAAAAAGGAAATTTAGGTATTGATAGTTGCTACGATTTTTATAGGCAAACACAATGCTTTGAGCATACTTTTGTTTTAGGGTATCTAATTCTTTCTTTAGTCTATAAATTTCTCGTTCGCTAATAAATGCCTCTTCTTCTATTCTCTTAATTTCTTTATTGATATTGTTTACAAGTCTTTCCCTTGCTTCAACCTTGCTATTGATGATTGTCATAATCCTCATAGCCTTATCTTTTTGCCCTTTTACATTGGATAAGCTATTGTTTAAATCATCAATTTCTTTTTGTAGTAGTTGCTTTTGCTTTGTTAAATCTTCTTTTGTTGGCTGCTGAGCCACAACAAATAAAGGCAATGCCAAAATGATGAACACTTGAAAAATATTTGAAATGATTTTATTCATTTATTTAGACTTTATTAAGTTAGATATTGTATAAACGAAAACTACTTAGCTAAATTACTTACGTTTATAGTTTTTTGGCACAGCGAACCCATATTTTAACGTTTCATTAAAAGAATACTCTCTAAATTCCATATTTACATCTAGCTTAGATTTCTCTGCAACAGATATATTTCTATAGGTAGAAAATTGAAATCCACCAACTGTATTATACTTGCTTAAAGTAATATCACAGGTTCTATTTCTCTGTATATCCACATCGTCTAATTTACTGTGAGTTACTAAAAGATTGTCTTTATCAAACGTAATTAAATGTTTGAAAATACTGCCAATCATTAGCACTAACATTTGGTTATTGTTGAGTGCTTTATAAGACACAATATTGCTATCTAAAAAAACTGGATTTCCAATTAATACGTCTTGTAATGTAGTAAAGTTAAAAGGTACTTGTGTTACTTCTTGCAAATATGAAATAGTACGATATTGAACATATTTATGATCTGGTATTTTGCTAACAATTGTTACACTATCCTTTGTAATTTTTGCCTGCAACCCTACAATACCAAGGAATCCCTTAATTTGAATATAGATAATACTATCCTTTGCTATGCTTAAATAGGCAGTTACATTTTGGCTTTCCTCTTGCCCATAATATTCTACTTTTATTTTTGCATTAAAGGTTTTAAAGTCTATTTTTTGTTGTGTTATTTTTTTCAAAATATCCTTAACAATCGCCACAGAATCTACAATTGGACTTTCGTTAATACGAACAATTTGTGCTGTATCTTTTTTTATGATAGCAGTTTGAATTGACTGCACTTTTTTTGTGGGTCTGCAAGACATTGCAATGCTTGCAACCATTAAAAACAAAATGTATTTTTTCATAATTAAAATCTAAATTAAATAATTCCGGTGTGTCCAAAACCACCTTCACCCCTTACAGTTTCACTAATACTATCAACTAAAATAAGTTCAGCTTGTTCTACTTTCTGGATTACCATTTGTGCAATGCGATCTCCATTTGCAATTGTTACAGCTTCATTAGACAGATTAATTAATATAACTTTTATCTCACCTCTATAATCAGCATCAATTGTACCTGGACTATTTAAACAAGTAATACCTTGTTTGATCGCTAAACCGCTTCTTGGTCTAATTTGGGCTTCATAACCTAAAGTCAATTCAATAAATAAACCTGTGCAAATTAATTCTCTTTGCAATGGTTGCAAAATAACATCACTTTTTAAGTTAGCTCTAATGTCCATTCCTGATGAGCCAATTGTTGCATATTCAGGCAATGCATTACCTGATTGGTTCACCACTTTAACTGTTAATTTTTGCATAGCAGCAAATGTAAGGTTATGAATACTTTATTAATTCCCTCTTTAACAAAACGTTTAGTAGTTTATTGTCATTATTTTGCATCTATCATAAATTTAAGCAATGCATAAGTTGGTTTTTCGGGTTTTAGTTTTAGGTTTTTCAATATTAATATTCGCAGCAAAATTATCAGCACAACAAAAATTCACTCTAAATGGATATATAAAAGATTCATCAAGTGGCGAAACCTTAATTGGTGCTAACCTGTTTGCAAAAGCAGAAGGCAGAGGCGTAACAAGCAACCAGTATGGCTTTTATTCTATCACACTTGTAAAAGGAACTTACAACTTGCTTTGTTCTTTTTCTGGCTACGAAAGCAAAGAAATTACAATTGATTTAAATACGAATAAAGAGCTTTCCATAGCACTATTGCCAAACAAAGGTCAAATGCAGGAAGTTGTTGTTTCTACAAGAAAAAGAGACAATAATGTTAAAACTGCACAAATGGGCAAGATTGATATTAATGTTGCCAATGCTCGTGCTTTACCTGCTTTTTTGGGGGAGGTAGATTTGTTAAAAACATTGCAATTATTGCCAGGTGTTAAAAATGCTGGAGAAGGTAACTCTGGTTTTTTTGTGAGAGGTGGTAATGCAGATCAAAATTTAATTTTATTAGATGATGCTGTTGTATTTAATCCTGGTCATTTATTTGGTTTCTTTTCTGTTATTAATGCAGATGCCATCAAGAATGTTTCTTTAATTAAAGGTGGGATGCCTGCACAATATGGTGGACGTTTATCCAGTGTTGTTGACATTGCAATGAAAGAAGGTAATCTCAATAAAATGGAAGTGGATGCTGGCATTGGCTTAATAGCAAGCAGGGTTTCTGTTCAAGGCCCAATTAAAAAAAATAAAGCATCATTTATAATTTCTGCAAGAAGAACTTATATAGATGTTTTAACCAAACCCTTCATTCCAAAAACTAATAGTTTTTATGGTTCAGGTTATTATTTCTACGATTTGAATGCAAAAATGAACTACAAAATTGGCGATAAAGATCATTTATATTTAAGTGGATATTTTGGTAGAGATCAATTTGATTTTAGAAATGCAGAACGTTCTTTTAAAACATCCATTCCTTGGGGCAATGCAACAGCCACTTTTAGATGGAATCACATCTTCAATAAAAAATTATTTGCCAATACAACTTTAGTTTATAACGACTATAATTTTAAGTTCAGCGGCACACAAAACAACTTCAATATTATTTTCAAATCTGGCATCAGAGATTTTGGTGCAAAAACAGACTATGACTGGTTTGTAACACCAGAACATAAATTAAAATTTGGTGCTACATATACCTATCATACTTTTTTTCCTAGCACATTAAGTGGCAATCAGGATAGCGTTCAATTTACACCAGATAATGCTAAAACAAAATATGCAAATGAATATGCAGCATATATTCAAGATGATTGGGAACTAAGCAAAAAAATAAAAATTAATTATGGTCTACGCTACAGCATTTTTCAACAAATAGGAAGTTTTACAAGATATACTCGTGATGCAAATGGAAATAAATTAGATAGCACTGTTTATGGCAAAGGCAAAACAGTTCAAACCTATGCAGGTCTTGAGCCACGTGTGACCTTTAGATATGCATTTAACGAAAATGAATCTTTCAAAGCTGCTGTTACCAGAAACTTGCAATACATTCACTTAGTAAGTAGTAATGGTAATACTTTACCAACCGACTTATGGGTACCAAGTACATCCTATGTTAAGCCACAAATTTGTTGGCAATATGCTGTTGGATATTTTAAAAATTTTAACAAAGGAATGTTTGAAACATCTGTCGAAGCTTACTATAAAACTATGGATAATCAAATTGAATACAGAGAAGGCTTTACCCCCAACACTTTAAAAGACCCTGAAGAAGATTTTGTTTTTGGAAAAGGTTGGAGTTATGGTGCAGAATTATTTGTTAATAAAGTAAAAGGCAGATTTACTGGTTGGATTAGTTATACATTAAGCTGGACAGACAAAAAATTTGATAATATTAATAATGGCAATACTTATCCTGCAAAATATGACAGACGCCATGACCTTAGTGTTGTTGGTTCTTATGCCTTAAACAAAAAATGGAAACTATCATCTGTGTTTGTTTATGCATCTGGCAATGCTACTACCCTTCCAGAGAAATATTATTTTGTAAACGGTATTTTAACACAGGAATATAGCAATGTAAACGCCTATCGTTTACCTGCATATCATCGCTTAGATGTTGCAGCAACTTATACACCAACGCCAAAGAAGAAACATAAATACACTAGCAATTGGGTTTTTAGTGTTTACAATTTGTATAGTCGTCAAAACCCATATTTTATTTATTTCGATCAAACAGGCAGTCTTGCTGGTGGAGATTTAAAAATACAAGCAAAACAAGTTTCACTATTTCCTGTTATTCCATCTGTAACTTGGAATGTAAAATGGTAGATTTATAATAGGAAATATTATTGACAACTTACCATTTCATATATAATTCTTGCCGCAGTTTCACTTGCATTTCCACCAACAGCTAGTTTATTCCAAAGCAAGGCATAGTCATCTTGCAACTGCTTTTTTCTAGCTTCATTACTTAACAAATCGTTTAGTTCAGCAACAAGATTTTTTGTGGTTAATTCATCTTGTATCAATTCCTTTACAATCAGTTTATCCATTATCAAATTCACCAAACTTATAAACTTAATCTTCACTAACCTTTTTCCAATTGCATAGCTGATATTACTGGTCTTATAACACACTATTTCTGGCACACCAAACAAAGCAGTTTCTAAAGTAGCAGTTCCACTTGTAACTATTGCTGCTAATGCATTTGAAAGCAATTGATAGGTTTGATTACTTACAGTAGAAACATTAGGATATGGCTTCAAAAAAGGTTCGTAAAAACTATCATCTTGCCCAGGAGCTTTTGCAATTACAAATTGATAATTTGGAAAAGCCTTTGCTACTTCTAGCATAATGGGTAACTTCTTAGTAATTTCTTGTTTGCGACTACCAGGAAGAACTGCTACGCAGGGTTTAAAGTTTAAGGTTTCAAGGTTTGCAGCTTGTTCATCAGCTTTGAATTTTAAACTTTGAACTTTAAACTCTTGAATAACTTCTACCAATGGATGCCCCACATATTCAACATCCCAATTCCATTGGGTTTTGTAATATTCTTTTTCAAATGGAATAATGCATAGCATTTTATCTATACACAGTTTCATTTCTTTCACACGATTTGCTTTCCAAGCCCACACTTGTGGCGATATATAATAAGCAACTTTTATGTTGTGTTCTTTAGCCCATTTAGCAATGCGAAGATTAAAACCCGGGTAATCAATCAGCACCAACACATCTGGATTAAAAGCAAGAATATCTTGTTTACAAAAAGATAAATTTCTAAAGATGGTTGGAAGATT
>JANYEB010000062.1 GCA_025363355.1 Chitinophagaceae bacterium
GCCATTGCCATTTTCCAGTTCCAGCTTTGCCACCTTTGGCGTTCAGTCGTCATTTGTGCAGGTTGCCAGTTTTCTATCGTCCAGCTTTTGGGGTTCGTGCCTTTCATTTGGCTTCCATTGGTTGGTTTGTTTTCGTTTATCCATCTGGTCGTCGCCAGCTATCTGCATTGCCCTTTTAGGGCTTTGCAGATTTGTTTTAAAACGATTATATTCGTTTTATGAGTGAAGTATTTTTTATTCAATTCAAACATTTGCACTATAAAAAAGTTTACAAGGCTAAGGTTGAAATATTGAGTAAAACCACCAACCTCATAATCTTTAAAGTTATCGGCAGCCAAAAAGAAATAACATTAAAAAAGCACTTGTATAGAAAGAATAATAATTGGGAGGTGATAGGTGAAAATTTTAAACTAAATGGAAGGGATAAGGACAGTGCAATGTTATTAGATACAATACAAAAAGCTATTGATGAATTTTTGAAACATCAAATTAAAATTATACCATAAAAAAATGCGACCAAAAGTGGTCGCATTTTTTTGCATTTTTAAGTCTAATTACAAACTACTTACTTCTCTACACCCCATCAACTTTGATAATAGAAAGGGCATTGTAAGCACCATTTTTCAATGGATATTTCACGCCGTTTACATCTTGATAAAATTCAATACCAAGAACCAAAAACAATGGATGCGTACTGTTTGCAGTAATAGCATTTGTTAGATTAATTACAGCAGTAGCTGTACCATCCCAAGCCAATACTGCACTGGCTTTTGAATCCATTTCAAAACTCTCATTTTCAAAATCAACGGCTACGCCACTTGATACAATTTTGAAATGAGTAGTTCCACCAGGAGCAGCAACATAATCAGCAGGAACAAAGCTCGGTAAACTTGCTTTTAATGTTCCAGCTACACGGTCAATAGTTGGTGTGTAAGGTGCATACAATGTGTTGCCTAATTTGGCATTGATGTTAAACTCAAAGCCTTCAAGCAATTCAGCTTCGCCATCAATAACATTTCTTTGCCCCCTTGTACTTGTGATGTCAGCCTGTATCACTTCCACCATCTTTTTTGTTAATCGGCTCACCATTCTGTTATCACTTGAGCCATTTAAAATAACTCTTAGTGAATCCCTTAACAATTTGCCAGCTTTACCTGCTGCACCAAATTCAGAACCATTTTCTCTGGTCCTTTGAAAAGTTGGGTCTGTTGCGATTCTTTCAGCACTTACACCACCTTTTTCTCTTGCCAAGTAACCATCTTGACTTTTGTAGAAAGTAATATCACCGATAGTACCTTCTAATTTTAAAATCCCTTTTTGTGTTGCCATTTTTTTTATTTTTTTAGATGAATGAATAAATATTTTTAGTTGCTACAAGCATTACAATACTTAGCCCTGTTTTTCGCATTTAGGCTTCTAAAAACTGATGGAGGACAAACTTTGTTTGCACCACATTTCCAGAGCCCTAAATGCTTATTTATAGCCATTTCTTGCATAGTAGCTAATTCAGCTTTGTTACTATATTCTACATAATGCCAAGCCCAACCATTGCTTACTAAAATACTATCTAAGGCTTTGCCGTTTATGCTCACACTTGCAAGTACTCTATTGTATCGGTCAAGTTTTAAACTATCAACAACCACAGTTTTACCAAGTATCAATTTGTTCACACTATCCTTTGCAGCTTCACCAAAACTTTGTTTTGTTTCAGGTGCATCAACATTTAAAAGTCTTACTGTAAAAATTCGTTTGCCTTTGAGCATTTGGTATGTATCGCCATCAATCACACGAATAACAGTTGCATTGGTTTGTGCCTCTATTTGCACCCAAAAACACAGAAAGAAACCAAGTGTAAGAAATATGCTTTTTTGTTTCATAAATCAAAGCTATAAATCCTCTGCAATTCTTTATTCATAGGCATTACAGCAATATGTCATTTGTGCCGATTTAGCCGTTGAATGTTGATTATTCCTAATAAAATCTTACTATTTTTGTTCAGTAAATCCATAGCAGAAGTATAGATAGTGTATAGATGGTGTATGGATAGTGTATTAAATTAATATTGTAAAGCGATGGAACGTTTATGTATTTACCCAAAAGATGTGCAGCTTGTTACTGGTAGGAGTGAAAGGTATGGGCGTAAGCTCATTAGTCAAATAAAGAAGAAGTTTTTAAAGGAAAGTCATCAACTTGTATCAGTTGAAGAGTTCTGTAATTATACAGGGCTTGAAAAGGCAAGTGTTTTACAGTTAATCAAGTATTAAATAGGGTTATTTGGAATTGTTTACCCTATGTTTATCCTAAAATGAAAAAAGCCTCGTAAGTTATTGACTTACAAGGCTTTCGCTTTTTAATCTGCGGACCGGACGGGATTTGTACTTTATAATAAAACCCTTGCCAGTATTGCATTTCGCTGTATTAATATTTGACAGGTCACTGAATAGGTCACTATCAAAACCAATTAAAGAACTTTAAACCTTATGGTACAAATTTAAGTATTTTGTATTGAATTCCAACATATAACCACACTATTTTTTGAACAAGTTAAGTAAAAAGCAAAGTATAAACAAGGTTAAATAAAACCTTAAAATTATCCCAAAAGTAACGGTTGCACCTGTTTAACCTTTAAGCCTGTGTAACTGCAAAACTCTTCAATGCTAACAAACTGATGCTCTTGTTTGCTAAAACTATCCTTTACTTTTTGCAGTAACATTCGGCTGTATCTTTCACTTTTACCAGTGATACGCTGCACATCTTTTGGGTAAACACAAAGCCTTACTGTTTCTATTTTCATACACTATCTATGCCTTTGCTATACTTTACCTATAACGGTAATATTGACTATGCAAATATAATTACACACTAAAATAGTTAGTTGCAGCAATAAATACACATTTCGGCAATAAGTGTTTATAACGGAAGTGGGTTGATTGATGAATACACAAAGCGTTTCAGCTTTGGACTATGAAACACATACACACATTGATTTTGATGGTTGCAATTTGCTTTACTGCAAATGCACAACTGGTAGTAAAAGTTATTGATGGCGATACCTACAAAGTGTTGCTATATGGCAAACTGCAAAACATACGATTGCAAAATGTAGATGCTCCTGAACTTGACCAGTATTTTGGCAAAGCGATAAAAGATAGTGTAGCCAAATTATTAGAGGGTTCTATGCTTTCATTAGAGCTGCATAGCAGCGATATTTATAGCAGAACATTAGTTACTGCAACCTTTAAGGGAATGAGCCTTGATAGCCTTTTAATTGCCAAAGGTTGGGCTTGGTTCTATACAAAATATTCAAAAAAACTTGATTTAAAGATTTACGAAGCTGCAGCAAAACTGAAAGGCTTGGGCTTGTGGCGGTGTGAACAAAGTGTTCCTCCGTGGATATGGCGAAAGCTAAGTAAGCGTAATAAAAGGCTTTATGAAGTGTGCCACGAATAAGTGAAAAAGAAAAAGTAAAAAGCTAAAACTTGTTTAAAACATTTCGATTATTTAATTGCTAAAACAAAAAGTATGGCAAAGCAAAAAGGGATTTTAAAGTTGGAAGGTACTATTGGCGATATTACTTTCTACAAAAGCCAAGATGGTTATTTGGCTAAAGGCAAAGGGGGTATTGATGGAAGCCGTATTGCTACTGACCCAAAGTTTCAAAGAACTCGTGAAAATGGTAGTGAATTTGGAAGTGCAGGTAAGGCTGGTAAAGTGTTAAGAAACTCATTGAGGGTATTGCTTCAAAACTCAAGTGATAACAGAATGGTGAGTAGATTAACAAAGAAAATGGTTGCAGTGATTCAAGCTGACGCAACGAGTGTGAGAGGGCAAAGAAATGTAATTGATGGCGAAGCTGAATTGCTTGAAGGGTTTGACTTTAATGTCAATGCACAATTGAGCAACACATTGTATGCTCCTTATGTTCCAACGATTGACAGGGTTGCAGGAACGTTGAAAGTTGCCATTGCAAGTTTTATACCTGCATCAATGATTGCTGCACCTGGTGGCACAACACATTTTAAAATTGTTTCAAGTGGAATGGAAGTTGATTTTGAAAATGAAACTTTTATTACTGATACAAAAATGAGTAATGTATTGGCTTGGGATGCAACTGCAACAGCTATTATTAACCTTAACAATGCTGTGACTGCTAACAGCACACACCCTTTGTTTTTGGTGTTAGGAATTGAGTTTTATCAAGATGTTAACGGCGTGAAATATCCGTTGAAAAACGGTGCATTTAATGCCTTAACTATCGTGAAAGTGAGTGGGGTGTAAACCCCAAACCCCTAAAGGGGCTTAAAAAACAAAGCAAATGGAACTGGAATTATTAAGAACATATTGTACTAATGGAACAAACGGCAGCTTGTTTGTTGATTGTGCTGGCTTGTGCCATACCATAGAATTGCCTTGGAAAAATAACGAACACGAAGTGAGTTGTATTCCTGAAGGAAGGTATGAATTAGTAAAGCGATACAGCCCAAAGTTTAAATGGCATTTGTGGGTGCAAAATGTTCCCAATAGGGATTTGATTTTGATTCACCCATACAATGATGCTATGAAAGAAGCAAAGGGCTGTATTGCACCAGTAACCACTATTACAGGCGAAGGCAAGGGCGAAATGTCGAGAGTGGTATTTGAGAAGTTGAAAGCCTTTGTCTTTCCTGTTTTAGAACGAAATGAAAAAGTATTTCTTAACATCAAAAAAGCAATTTAGTTAATGAAAAAAATAATTGATAGAGCGAAAGCTCCAACACCAACATTTTTTAAAAAGCTTCGCAATATTGGTTTAACACTTGCTGCGATTAGTACCGCTATTGTGACTGCTCCCATTACTTTACCTGCTGCTGTTGTAACTGTTGCAGGATATGTAGCTGTGGCAAGTGGTGTGATTAGTGCAGTGAGCCAAATTACAACAACAGATGGAAAGTAACACAGGAACAAAAGCTGGAACTGTTGGTGGAACATTACTAACTATTTGTTACAACATACATAGTGAAGATGTAGCAAAGACAATAGTTTTAGCAGGAATTGGTGCAGTTGTTAGTTTTGTTGTATCACTGTTATTGAAAACATTATTTAAGCATTTTAAAAAATAATTTCTGCAAAGTTGTGGTGACTGAAACAGAAAAATTAAAGCCCCTGCAAAGGGGCTTTTTTAATGCTGCAAAGCCCTAAAAGGGCAATGCAGATAGCTGACGCCTGCCAGATGGATAAACGAAAACGAACCAACCAATGGAAGCCAAATGAAAGGCACGAACCCCAAAAGCTGGACGATAGAAAACTGGCAACCTGCACAAATGACGACTGAACGCCAAA
>JANYEB010000100.1 GCA_025363355.1 Chitinophagaceae bacterium
TATTTCCACAATTAGCTTCTATTTGTTTAATGGCGTTGGCAAGATTATCTTGTCTTTCACCAAGATTAGAGCCAATGGAAAGATATGCAGTATGTTTTTTGTATTGAGGTTGTATCATTATTTTTTGTTGAAACAATGCAAAACAACTGCATTAATCTTTAACATTCCTGTAAAATTATTTATTCACCTTATTTGTATTCGGCAAATCATAAACATAAAATAGTTTTCTTTGTTAAATATGGCTTTGCAAATCGCTTCAATTAATTCGGGTAGCAATGGAAATTGTTATTATGTGGGCAATGAAAACGATGCAGTTTTGATTGATGTAGGTATTTCGTGCAGAGAAACTGAAATAAGGATGAAGCATATTGGGCTTGATATTAAAAAAGTGAAAGCTGTTTTTGTATCTCACGAACACACCGATCATATTAAAGGTGTTGCCACACTTGCACATAAATATCATTTGCCCATTTACATTACCAATGCAACTGCAAAAGGATTGAAGCTGATTAAACATTTAGCAAAAACCTTTACAGAACACAATGCTATTAATGTTGGAGAACTTTTAGTAACACCATTTTTAAAACAACACGATGCAGCCGACCCACATAGTTTTATTGTAAGTTATAACAATATTACTGTGGGTGTTTTTACAGATATAGGTATTGTTTGCGATAATTTGGTGCAATATTTTAAGCAATGTAACGCAGCTTTTTTAGAAGCAAATTACGATGAAGAAATGCTGGATAGTGGAGGCTACCCACAGCATTTAAAAAATAGAATAAAAAGCAATGTGGGGCATTTATCTAATAAACAAGCACTGGATTTATTTGTAAATCATCGCTCCAATAATTTGTCACATTTGGTTTTATCTCATTTGTCAAAAGATAATAACTCCCCCCAACTTGCAAAAGATTTATTTGAATCTCACATTACGGCAACTAAAATTATTGTTGCTGACAGGTATAGTGCTTCTGAGGTTTATACTATTACAAATGGAACTTCTATTCCAATAAAAAAAACTGCTAAACCACAGCAAATGGTATTGTTTTAAAATTGTGACAATTTTTCTGTGACATTTTTTTTTGTCACAAAAGTTTTGTCACAAAATTGTGACAATTTTAACGTGACACTTTTTTTTGTCACAATAATTTTGTCACAGAATGAACGGCATTAAAAATATCAGAGAAAATTTATTTATAAGTCAAGAACATTTAGCGGCTTATTTAAATATCACAAGAAGCCGGTTAGCAATGGCAGAAACTAATGAACGTGAATTGCCTGCTAATGCACTGCTAAAACTTGACGAATTGTTTTTGAAAATAAGTAGTGAAGATGATATTCATCTAACTTCAACAGAAATTAATGAACAGCAGAATGAGTTGCAATTATTTTTGCAAGAAGAGGAAAATGCAAATAATATAAAAGCAAAGCAATTACAGGCTAAACTAACCAACATCAAGAATAATTATAATAAGGCTTTGCAATTGTTACAAGCCGTTAGAAGTTTGCAACAACAACTGCCAAACACTCCATCTAATAAAAAGGATTTATTGTGGTTGGCAGTTATGGAAGCAGAGGCTATTGGAAAAATAAAACAGAATGGATTAGTTGCACAGCAGCAACTGCAAATAAAAATTAATGCACTTACTCAAACTATTTAAAACTACGCTTACTTAATGTCGTACTTGCTGGTTTGATGCAAATCTAACTGACCAGTATTTTGTGGCAATTTGTACCAACTACTTTCTGGTGGCACTCTTTCATTAGTGCTGTCAAATACTCTAAACTTTATGCATAATACTGTTGATATGCAAACAAAATAAATTACTGGTACAATTCTTTTTTTGTCAACTGAAATAAATGCTTTCATTCTACTTAATTCTTGATTAAAGTGCAAAAGAATGCTTGTGTATTGTAGTTTATAAAACTACTTAGCTGAACTGTTCAATTTTAAAATGAAAGGTGATTTTTTTGAAATAAATTTCGTTTAAGTAATTAGATATTGATAGTATCAATAATGGTAAGGTATTTTTATTTTCAAAAACAGTGACCTGAAAATTTTAAGAAAACTTTAAAAAAGAATTCTTAAAATTCTTTCGTTAACAACTATTTAAGAAATACTTTTTCAGTTTTGTGTTTCAATAAATTATTGAATATGATTTACAGTTTAAACAAACTCACAAGCCCTGCCGACTGTGATGTTTTGATTGAAGTGGCAGGAAAAGAGAAAGACGATTTGCAGTATCGTAAAACAACAGTTACTCACCAAAATTCAAACTTTGCCAACACTGCAGCCGAAGTTGAAGCAGATTTAAGTAGCACCAATGCACAGCTTACAGCTTTAACCACTGTAATTGCTGGTTTGCCCGCAGGTGCTGTAAAAGAAAGCAATGTAACCAAGCAAAAAAGGCTTGAGTTAAAAGCTTTTTTGTTAAATCAAAAAAAGGAAAATTATGGTGTAATTGCGTTATTGCAAAACGAAATGGAGCAAGCAACTATTGATGCCCAGATTGCAGAAGTAGATGCATTTATTGCAGCTTTAAATGCAAGAAAAGCTGCGTTGTAAAATGCTCTTTTAAAAACCCTCTAAAAAGTGAGGGAGCAAATCCTCTGATGCGAAAGTGTTAGAGGATTTTTTTATGCCACATTGCCGCCATTCATTGCAGTTGGTTTAAACCAACTGCAATGAATGGCAATAAAAATTTATTCAATATTTTTCCATCTATATATTTTCATAAATTCTTTAACCTCATCTTCAAAAGTTTTTTTTGAATGATGTTGCTCTTGATTCTTAATATAATTAACAACTTTTTCCATTTGCGATTCACTAACCGAATTTGCAAAATAATCATCCTGCCACATAAATTTTTCTTCAGTTAAATGCTCTTTATTTATCCATAAAGAAGATTCTCCTTTTATAAGTTGTGCAACTTTTGCTATGCTTTGCTCTTTACCTAATGAAATTAAACAATGCAAATGTTCAGTGTACCCATTAATGGTTTGTAAAAAAATTTCTTTCTTTTTGCAATTTTCAATAATGTGTTGATGCAGTTTTTCTCTGATTTCTTTTGTTAAAAAAGGTTGTCTATTTTTTGTTGCAAAAACCAAATGCACCCATATTCTTACATAAGACATATCTTAAAATTTGATGCATCGAAAATATTAATTTATCCATTGCCATTAGAATTATAGATTTTTTGTTATTGCCGCTCGGCTTTAGCCAGCGGAATATAAAATATATTTTTAAAATGGCTTTAGCCAAAATAGTTTGTGTGGCTAAAGCCTGTTGTGGATTTGTTGTTCCTCTCTCCGTTGGCTAAAGCCGAACGGTAATGATTGTGTTTTGAAAGTATATATTTTATTGTGATTTTTTATTGCCGCTTGGCTTTAGCAAGCGGACTAAAGAGATATTTCTTAAAAGGCTTTAGCTGAAATATTTTGTGTGGGTTTTGCTGCCGTTGGCTGAAGAACAACGGGAATGGTTGTCTTGAATTACAAATGTTTTAATTGCCATTAGATTCATCCAATGGACTACAATAAATTTAAAAAAGGCTTTAGCCGAAATGTCTTTAATGCTTAAGCATCATACAATTTAATTTTATTCAATTACATCTGTTTCAATATTTGCATCCAAAAGAGACTTTGTTTCAGCTGCTGGTAATTCTTCAAACGATTTCAATCTCGCATTTATTTTTTTTGTTCTGGCACCAACCAATTCATCAATATCCTCACTGGCTTTATTTATTTTCTCTTGGGCTTTCTTCAATACTTCTCCAAATTTTCCAAACTCTGTTTTCACTGCACTCAATGTTTTCTTTATCTCACCACTTCTCTGTTCCAGTGCCATTGTTTTATAGCCAAAAGAAATGGTAGAAAGAATGGCAGATAAAGTAGTTGGTCCTGTTAAAATAATCTGATATTCCTTTTGCAATGTTTCCATCAATGCAGGGCGACGCACAGCTTCTGCATACAAACCCTCAATGGGTAAAAACAAC
>JANYEB010000134.1 GCA_025363355.1 Chitinophagaceae bacterium
GAAATCCGAATTTGTCGGTCTCGTTTACGTTTATTTGAAAATTAGAGGTGGTATAAGTTAACACCATAAAAATGATCATTACATACAAAGAACCTATTGATAATGTTTTACTCATAAAATTTATTTAGTTGAGATGAGAGATTTGGGAGATTTTAAATACTTATCAATTAAAATAATTCCAGGTTGCTTACCTCGTTTGAAACTGCCATATTTATTTTCTATTCCTAAAGCAGATGCTCCATTATTTGTTGCAAAACGAAGTAAATCTACATCTGAAAGAGTTGAAAATTTGTTTTTCATAAATTCAATTTCAGTTAATAAGTTTAATGTATGATTGCTTGCTAAACTATCTGTACCCAAAACTATATTACTTAAATTTTTCTCAAACAAAGCCTGATTTGGAAATGATCTGGTAATGTATTTATTAGCTAAAACGCAGATGCAGAAATAAAATTGTGTTTTTGTATTTCCAGAAATAGATTTTAATATTTCCACGTCACTACTTGAAGTAAAAGTATCGTGAGCCAATATTGTTTTTGATGCTTTTGTAAGATGATGAGCAATACTTGCTAAACTTGTTTTATGCTGTGATTCGAAGAAAGAAATATCAATACCTAATACTTTATAAAGTCTTGTAAAATCTCCAATTCCTTGTTCAAAAAATTCATTTTCTTCTTTACTTTCTTGATTATGAATTGTTGAAATTTTGTTTTTAGAAGTATCACTTAGTAACTCAAATAAATCGTTTGAAACTGAATAAGGAGCGTGGGGAACAAGTGTTGAATTGTTAGGGAAATGAGTTGCAAATTCGTTATAAATATCTAATCCTGCATCAAATCTTTCTTGTGCAGATTGTGGCACAAAACCTGAAATTTCTATGAAATTATGGTAATATATATTGCCTTTCTTTTTTTGGTTGATGGTGTTTGTTGTGTTACAAATATCTCCAACAGCAACAATGCCATTAGCAATCATTTCTGCTTCTGCTTTTTCTATTGCATCTTGAATGAGTTCTTGAGGTGAAGCACGTTTTTCAAGTATTTGTAAAATAAAATCAACCATTCCTGTATGCTCAGGAATCACACCTTTTAAATGACTTAACTCTAAATGACAATGACAATTTATAAAACCTGGAGAAATGATGCCAACATGTTTTTGAATGTTTTCACCTGCATCTTTCTTATCAATAATATCTTCAATAATTCCTTTTTCGTCAGTAATTAAAACGCTATTTGAGCCAAGCATTTCTGTGCCTGTAAAAATATTATCTGCTTGAAATTTTAAGTAAGGCAAAGTGTTTAAATTAGTAACATTTAAAATAATCAAAAGGCTCTTTACAATCTTCGCATTTATACAAAGCCTTGCAGGCTGTGCTGCCAAATTCGCTAATTAATTTTGTGTTGATTGAATGGCATTGAGGGCACTCAACACCATCAAAAGCAATACTTTCAGCGTTTCCTTTTGGTGGAGCAATGCCATATTCTTTCAATTTTTGTTTGCCTGTTTCTGTCATCCAATCTGTTGTCCAAGCTGGAGATAAAACAGATGTAATTTTTACATTGGAATAACCATTTTCAATAAGTGCAAAACGAATATTCATTGCAATCATATCCATAGCTGGGCAGCCTGTATATGTTGGTGTTATAACGACTTCAACAAAGTCATCAACAATTTTTACATCCCTCACAATTCCTAAATCTGTGATGGTTAAAACAGGAACTTCTGGGTCGCAAACTGTTTCAAGAATCTTCCAGATTTTTTTGATTGATATGGATTGTGCTATTATCATTTTTGAAAACTATATTCACGTTCTACTTTGCAAATCCTTGTTGTATAAGATTGATAAAAAACATCTTTACCAAGTTGTTGAGCAATTAAATGTTCAGCATTATTTTTCCAATTTTTGATGGCTTCTAAACTTTCCCAATAACTAACAGTAATGCCTATTTCGTTTCGTGCAGATTCAATACCAATAAATCCTTGTTGTGTCGCTGCTAATTCAATCATTCTGTTTGCAACATCACCATAATTATTTTCTGCTTCAACTTTTGTTGAAGTAAAAATGACTGCATAATATGGTTTAAAATTATCGTTCATAAAGTATTACCAAACACTATTTGGATAAGTTCTTTGCAAGCTTTGCATTTCTTCAAGCAATGAAACTAAATGCTCTGAATGTTCTCCATCTTTTCCACCAAAACGAGAATTTGGTGACGGAACAAAATTTAATGTTGCTTCTTCAAAAACATCATTTACTTTTTGTTGCCATTTGCCTTGTATTGCTTTAACATCAATACTTACAGCATCTTTTAATAATTCAGTTTCATAGTCACTCATTACAAAAAATTCAATAACATAATCTTTCAAAAATTCAACTGCATTTTGCATTTTAGTGTTGCTTTCTTCAGTTCCATCTCCCAAACGAACTACCCATTCAGTACTCCAACGTAAATGATAAGTAACTTCTTTTAAAGCTTTAGTAGCAATAGCTGCAAGTTGTTCATCATTACTATTTTTTAATTCACTATAAAAGTAATATTGATAGCAGCTAAAATAAAATTGGCGAAGAATTGTTACAGCCCAATCGCTATTTGGGTGTTCTGCAATAAGATGATTTTTAAACTCGTTAGGCTCTCGCAAATAAGCTAATTTATCTTCATCAAACTCAACACCCATAAGCATTGCAGCATATTGATAAAAATTTCGTGCTTGCCCCAACAAATCTAAAGCAATATTCGTGAGAGCAATATCTTGTTCTAAAATTGGTCCATGTCCACACCATTCACTATTTCTATGAGATAGAATTAGTGTTGTGTCTGCTAAGTGAAGGCAGTAAGGAATTAGGAATTTGGAGTTAGGAATTTGTTGTTGCGTATTTGATTGCATTATTTTTTTGTTGCTTTAGATTTGTCTAAATAATTGATATATCCATTTATCAACTTTATTACAGTTTCACATTTTTCTTCAAATGTTTTTAATATTTCTTCTGTAATATATTTCTCATCAAATGCTGTCGTTAAATGTTCCATTGTTTCAGTTGTAGAACCTCTTGCAATAATGAAAAAATTTCTTGTGTCTGTATATGTATAACGTCCATAGCCCTCAGCAATGTTTGCAGTAATAGACCTTGATGAACGAATGATTTGATTGATAAGTAGGAATTTTTCAGAGTTTGGGAACTGTTTTACAATCTCTGAAATTTCGATTCTTAATTCTCGTGCTTTTATGTATGATTCAAGTTCTTTATAACCTTTATAATTCATAATCACAAGTTAACTATTTGCCAATTCCAAATACCTAATTCCCAACACTACATATGTCCTACTTCATCTGGCAAATTGTAAAATGTTGGATGACGATAAATCTTGTCTGTTGCAGGCTCATAAAGACTTTCAGCTTCATCTGGATTACTTGCGTGAATATGTTTACTTTCAACAACCCAAATACTTACTCCTTCCATTCTACGAGTATAAACGTCTCTTGCATTTTCCATTGCCATTGCAACATCAGCAGCATGTAAACTACCAACGTGTTTATGATCTAAGCCTTGTTTGCTGCGAATAAAAACTTCCCAAAGTGGAAATTCTGTTTCAGATTTATTTGAAGAAACACCACCTTCAATTTCTCCATAATCGCCGTAGTAATATTTTTTTATCATAAATTGATTAATGATTATTAATTATTGATTATTACATTATTTGTTTTGCCGCTTTTAAATATTTAATGTAAGTGTTGAGTTCTTTTAAACACTTTTTGTAATCTTTGTTTAATTCTTTTAGTAAGTCTTCATTAATATAATGTTCATCAAAAGCTGTAATTAAATGTTCCATAGTTTCTGTTAAAGAGCCCCTTGCTATTCTACAAAACTGTATATTTTCTTGATGATGAAATCTTCCAAAACCTTCTGAAACATCTGCTGTTATTGACCTTGATGAACGAATTATTTGATTTGTTAATTCAAACTTTTCGTTTGAAGGCATTGATTGTTTAACTATTGATGATATTTTCTTTCTGAATTCTCTGCAAGTTTTGTAAACAGGTAAATCATAAAAATGGTCATACGATGCCATAATAATCAATAATTAATAATCAATAATTTCATTAAGCAACTTTAATTTGTTCTCTTTTTTTCTTCTTCTCTGCATAAGCAACAGCAGCTTCCCTTACCCAAGCACCATCATTCCAAGCCTTGTTTCTGGCATCTAATCTTTCTTTATTGCAAGGCCCATTGCCTTTAACAACTTGCCAAAATTCATCCCAATTAATTGCACCAAAATCGTGGTGTTTTCTCTCCTCATTCCATTTTAAATCAGCATCGGGCAAAGTCATATTTAACACTTTAATTTGTTGTACAGCCATATCAACAAATTGTTGTCTAAGCTCATCATTTGTTTTGCGTTTGATTTTCCATTTCATACTTTGGTCACTGTTAGTGCTTTCACTATCCGTTGGGCCAAACATCATTAAACTTGGCCACCACCAACGATTAATAGCATCTTGACACATTGCTTTTTGTTCTTCTGTTCCTTGACTTAAAACCAATAATATTTCAAAACCCTGACGTTGATGAAAACTTTCTTCTTTACAAATTCTAACCATTGCTCTTGCATAAGGGCCATAACTTGTTCTACACAACATTACCTGATTTAAAATTGCAGCACCATCAACCAGCCAACCAATTGCTCCCATATCTGCCCAAGTAAGTGATGGGTAATTAAAAATCGAAGAATATTTTGCCTTGCCAGTTAATAATTGTTCAGTCATTTCATCTCTGCTAATATTTAAAGTTTCAGCAGCAGAATAAAGGTACAAGCCATGCCCAGCTTCATCTTGAACCTTTGCCAATAAAATAGCTTTGCGTTTTAAAGATGGAGCCCTTGTTATCCAAGCACCTTCTGGTAACATTCCTACAATTTCACTGTGAGCGTGCTGACTAATTTGGCGAATATTGGTTTGTCTGTATTTCTCAGGCATCCAATCTTTGGGTTCTATTTTTATTTCTTTATCAATTTTAGATAAAAACAATGCTTCAAAATTGATTTCCATAAAATGCTTTTAGGCTGCAAAAGTAAATGAATATTTGCTTGAAGCTAACAATTGTTAGGATGGATTTTGAGAGAAGTAAAATTGTTTCATATTTAGACAATTTTTTTGTTGATTAGGTTCAGGTCTAGAATTTTTGATTTTGAAAAACCCCTTCAATCCATACCTTTATAAAAAAATACTATGCCCCAAGTACAACTTTCTAAAATAAGCACGAGAGCACCAAAGTCGTTTGACAAAGAACAAACCAAAGCCAATACAGCTAAACTAATAGAGGAATTGGATGAGCTTCAAAACTTGCTATTTGCCGAAAATAAACATAGTGTTTTAGTCGTTATTCAAGGAATGGATGCCAGTGGGAAAGATGGAGTTATTAGAAACATTTTTGGCAAACTAAATCCACAGGGCGTTTTAGTAAAGAGTTATAAAGCTCCAACTGCAGAAGAGCTATCTCACGATTTTTTGTGGCGTATTCATCAACACACACCTGCAAAAGGATCCATTCAAATTTTTAATAGAAGTCATTACGAAGATATTTTAATTACTCGTGTTCATAAATGGTGTGATGATAAAACTGCTAAGCAAAGAATGAAAGCTATCAATGATTTTGAAGAATTAATATCAACACACAATAACACACATATTCTAAAATTTTATTTACATATTAGTAAAGAAGAGCAAGCATTAAGACTTGAGGAAAGAATTAAAGACCCCAAAAAACAATGGAAATATAATGCTAAAGATTTTGAAGAAGCCAAACTTTGGAAAGAGTATATGAGTGCCTATCAAGATTGTTTTACCAACTGCAACAAAATCGCTTGGACGATTACACCAGCTGATCAAAACTGGTATAAAGAACACATTATTGCAACGACTTTACACCAATTATTAACTAGTTTAAAAATGCAATATCCGGGAATAAAAAAATAGTTTGAATTCCAATAAAGATTACTATTGCTAAATCAAAACATTAAATAACTAAAAACTTAATTTTATGGGAATGATGAAAGAATTTAAAGAGTTTGCTATGAAAGGCAACCTTGTTGATATGGCTATTGCCTTTGTAATGGGAGGTGCTTTTGGAAAAGTTACTGCAAGTTTTATCGAGGGCTGTGTAATGCCAATAGTTGGCTTGTTAATGGGTGGTGTTGATTTATCAAAAAGAGAATTCATTTTAAAGGAAGCTACTAAAAATGAATTAGGCAAAGATGTTGCTGCTGTTACTATAAAATATGGAGTTTTTTTAACAACTGTAATTGATTTTATTGTTGTTGCTTTTGTAATGTTTATGGTAATTAAAGCTATTAACAGAATGAAGAAGAAAGAAGAAACCGCACCTGCTGCACTAGCAGAACCATCATCAACTGATAAGTTGTTGACTGAAATAAGAGATTCTTTAAAAAAATAAAATTTCATACTTTATTAGCCACAGATTCGCAGATTATTGCTGTGTCTCTGTGGTTTTTTATTTCTTATTCAAAACTTTAATTTTTAAACTTTGAACTCTTAAACCTAAACTCGTTTATTTGCATTTATGAACAACTCAAATCAATACCAAATCAAACTACCTCAATTTGAAGGCCCGTTTGACTTGTTACTTTTCTTTATTGAAAGAGATGAATTGGATATTTATAATATTCCTATTACCAAAATTACCAATGATTTTTTAGATTATATCCATTCTCAAGGAAAGCTGAATATTGAAATGAGTAGTGAATTTATTTTGTTTGTATCAACCCTAATGAGGATAAAAGCAAGGCTTTTATTGCCAAGAAAAGAAATTGATGCAGACGGAAACGAAGTGGACCCAAGGCAAGAACTAGTTGATAAAATTCTTGAATACAAACGTTTTAAAGAAGCTGCAGCTGAAATGGCTGAAATGGAAGCTACAAGAATGCTGATGATAAAACGTGGTAACCTACAAAGAGAATTGGTTGCTGTGGGAGAGGAAAGTGGTGAAGGAACAGAAATCCAAAATATTACTTTATTTAAGCTGATGAAGGCTTTTGAAAAAGTAATGTTACGTGTACAGGAACGACAAAATAAACCCGTTCATACAGTTGTGAAATACAATTACACAATGGAAGGCAGTCGTGATTATATGAGCGATTTTGTGATGAAGGAAAAGACTGTAACTTTTGAAAAAGTGTTTGAGATTTGTGAAAATAGAATTCACGCTATATTCCTGTTTCTATCTTTATTAGAACTTTCTCAACAACGATATATGAAGTTGATTATGGGTGAAGGAAGAAACAATTTTATTGTTGAGTGGAACGAAAACCGTGAACAAGAAATTGCCGATGAAACTGCTGCTGATATTGCTGCAAATGCAGAAGATTCTTCAGCAGAGTAACAATTTTGTGATACTCTTATTCGTTTTAGGAAAATAATTCTAAAAAAATAAGATTTAATGAGAAAAATTTTAATTCCTGCATTGATATTATTGTTTTCAAACAATGTAATATCACAAGCAAGCACAGATGCTGCAAAAAACAAAACTGCCGAGCACATTTCTACTTTAACAAAAACCAAAGAACTTAAAGATGGTTGGGCAAAAAGTGGTTCATTTAATTTAAACATTACAGAAGCTGGCAGAAATAATGCTTGGGGCGTTGTTAAAGGTGGAGAAGAGCAAGCCATTGGTATTAAAGCTTTAGTTGACTATGACTTTGACCATAAAAAAAGCAAAACAAATTGGCTTAATAACGTGAGAATGAGGTATGGCTTGTCAAAACTATCATCAGCAGGTAATGGTTTTGTTAAAACCGACGATAATATTAATATCACTTCTATTGTAGGAACTGAAGTTAAAAAGAGCCTTAGTCTTTCTGCATTATTCAGTTTAAACTCTCAGTTCGACAAATATTTTTTATCTCCAGGTGAAATTCGTTTAGGTCCAGGATTGCTGTATAAACCCAATACAAATTTCTCTGTTATGTTTTCTCCTGTAATGGCAAGCTTAACAACCAAATTTGCAAAGGAAGATAAAGATACTTCATTATATGGTGTTGATTCTGGTAAAACAAGCAGATTGGGTTTGGGTTCTTTTGTTCAATTTAAGGCTGATTATACAATTGCTAAAGGCATTACTTATAAGGGATTTGCTACATTCTATAGCGATTATCTTAACAGACCAGATATCGTTATTGTAGATTGGACAAACCTGTTCAATTTCACTGTTAACAAATACATTGGGGCTACCATCAGCATTAATATTAGATATAATGATTGGGAGGTTGGTGAACTGCAATTACAACATGGAATGGGAATAGGATTTAGTTACAAACTATAAGAATTAAATAGGTATTTATAAAGCCATTAGTGAAGCATCCAAAGCACTAATGGCTTTTTTGTTTTATCAATATAGTTTGATACATTTTTTAGAAAAGAATACGAAACCATTGTGCAGCCCAAACTATTACAAATGGGTTGAGGATAACTTGCTTCATCTGGCACACAATCGTAGGCGTGCAGTACAATATTTCTATCAAAAGCATTGTTGTTGCTAGTGTCTAAACCATAAAGTTTATATGCTTTGCCAAATCTTCCAGGATATGAATTTCCTATTTTATATCTGCCATAGGCACTGCAACCACAACCCACTTCATTACTAAACTTAGCATCAGATAAATAATATTTATTGCAACTGCCATGTGCCACTAAGCCAGCACAAACAATAGTATCTTTTTCAAAATCATATATATAAAAGCGTTTTTTGCCACTATGCTGTTTCATATCTAAAATGCAGGCAAATGATGTTGAATATTGATGAGATTTACAGTATTGTTTTAATTCTTTTGCCTTTTGTTTAATGAATAGAAATTCTTTATTAATCTCTTTTGGCTTTGCATTGGTTACAATGGGTAAATGATATTTAGTAAATCTAGGAATGATTAATATAGCAGCAGTTATTAGCACCACTAATATTGACAAAAATATTTTCCATTTCTTTTTCATTAGCCTTTAGATGTTGACAACGAAATAATTCATAAAAAGTTTAAGGTGATGTTAAAATTTTATGTCAGCAAAACCGCATCTCCTTACTTTTACCACCTTATGGAATTTAGTTTTAGTTACGATAAGAAAAAAGTGATTCAGGCTTTAAGGTTGCACTTTATAGCCCAAAGAGAAATTAAAATAATGATGATTTTGGTGAACGTTTTTGCCATTATATCTGCTGTATTATTCTATCAAAAAATCATACGACCAGAACCTTTTTTGCTTGGCACAATTGTTTGGCTATTGATGCTGAGTGCAGTTTGGTATATTTTGCCATATAGCATCTACAAAAAATCAACTACGTTTAAGGAGGATTTTATTGCACACATCAACGATAATTCTTTTAGATTAGATAATGAAAAAGGGTATGTAACTTGGAACTGGAACAAGTTTAATTATTTCTATGAAAGCCCACATTTCTTTCATTTATACTTCAACAAAAAATCTTTTTTTATTTTGCCAAAGGAAGGTGTTACCGATGATATATTGCACGAGTTGAGGGCATTGTTGAATGAAAAGCTACCCAATAGAAAACGATGATATTATAAACTAAAAAAGCCTCGAAATATTTCGAGGCTTTTTTGTTGGGTTACCAGGATTCGAACCTAGACAGACAGAACCAAAAACTGTAGTGCTACCATTACACAATAACCCAATCCGCACAACCAAATTTCTTTGATTGGGGTGCAAAAATATAGGGATGAATATATTCAGCAAAATAAATATTGAAAAAAAAGAACTTATTATAGAAAATAAAAGGTTGAAAACTACTCAAACACACTACAGCACTACATCTTGTAATAAAATACTTTTATTAGGATGGTCTGTATTAAAGTGCAAACCACGGCTTTCTTTTCTAAATTCGGCTCCTTTTACTATCAAATAGCCCACTGTTATCAGATTTCTCAACTCGCACAGCTGTGGAGAAACCTTGGTTGACCGATATAGTTCTTCTGTTTCTTCAAACAATAAATCAAGTCTTTTCATTGCTCTTTCTAAACGCACATCCGTTCTAACAATACCTACATAATCACTCATTATTGATTGCAATTCTTTTAGGCTTTGGGTAATTAAAATCATTTCTCTTGGGTCGGTGGTTCCCAATGTATTCCAGTCAGGAATAGCCTTCCAAACAGCCTCATCCCCAACCCCCTCTCCAAAAGGAGAAGGGGCTTTTAATTCCCCTCCTTTGGAGGGGTTAGGGGTGGTTAAATGAAGATATGCTCTATGTGCAAATACCATTGCTTCTAACAGGCTATTACTTGCCAAACGATTTGCACCATGTAAACCTGTGCTGGCACATTCGCCACAGGCATACAAGTTTTGTATAGATGTTTGTGCAAACTCGTTGGTTTGTATGCCTCCACAACTGTAGTGTGCAGCAGGAGCTACAGGAATTAAATGTTGCATTACATCTATACCAATGCTTAAACATTTTTCGTAGATATTGGGAAAGTGATGAATGAATTTCTCTTTATCAAAATGCCTACAATCAAGATACACACAATCGCTACCACCTTTTTTCATTTCATTATCAATGGCACGGGCAACAATATCTCTTGGGGCAAGGTCTTTACGTTCATCATATTTTTCCATAAACGCTTCGCCATCTTTATTTCTAAGAATGCCTCCATCGCCACGAACAGCTTCTGTAATTAAAAAACTTGGAGAAACCCCAGGCTCATACAAAGCAGTTGGATGAAACTGAATAAACTCCATATTTTCAATACGACCCTTTGCCCTGTAAACCATTGCCACACCATCTCCTGTGGCAATTTTAGGATTGGTAGTTGTCCTATACGCCTGCCCACAACCACCAGTTGCTAGTAGTGTTGTGTTGCTTAAAATTTTTTCTATTTGATTCGTGTTGAGGTTAAGCACATAGACCCCCAAGCAAGTGATGTTTTGGGTGGACTTGGTAACCAAATATCCAAGATGATGTTGTGTAATAATATCTATTACAAAGCAATGGCTAATGATTTCTATGTTGTGGGTTTTCTCAACTTCATTCAGCAAAGCTCTTTCCATTTCTTTGCCTGTAACATCTTTATGATGTAGGATTCTAAACTCGCTGTGCCCACCTTCTTTGCCTAGTGCATAATCTCCTTTTTCATCTTTATCAAAATCGGCACCGTAGTTAATTAATTCTCTAATGCGTTCTGGGCCTTCTTTTACTACAATTTCAACAATATTATTATCGCACAATCCATCGCCAGCAATTAGTGTGTCTGAAATATGTTTATCGAAACTGTCTTTATCTGCATCCCAAACACCTGCAATACCACCTTGTGCATATTTGGTATTGGTTTCATCGCTTTGGGTTTTGGTAATGACCATTACCTTTTTATCGGGAAAATGTTTTGCTGTTTTAAGGGCGAATGTTAAGCCTGCAATACCACTGCCAATTACTAAAAAATCTGCTTGCATACCAATGAGTTTGTGCAAAGAAACAAAGCAGATGGTTTTGTGGTGAGATTTTTTGAGAGAGGGTTTACTTGATTGGAAGTTTTCTGTTTTTTGAGTTGTTGTAGAGTTTTACTCAAACGAGAAAAATCCGCAAGGCTGTTTCAAGAGCGTTTTGATGTTGCGGAAGTACCCGCAAGCCTGTTGCAAGGGTGCTTGAAGCTTGCGGGAATACCCGAAAGTCTGTTGCAAGGGTGTTTGGAGCTTGCGGGAATACCCGCAAGGTCGATGCAAGATTGTTTGAAGCTTGCGAGAAAACTGAAACAACTAAGCTAAAACGGGTCTGTTCAATTAACTGTGTCAGTTAATGAAAGATATAAAGCGGTGAGTGTGAGAAGCATTCGCTGCTTTTTTGTTAACAGTTTGCATTATATTTGACTAGTAAAATATTTTTATGAAAAGAGTTTCATTAGCTACTATTTTAATAATGAGTGTTTGGAATGTTCATGCACAATACATTAATGTGAGTGATAGTAATTTTAGAAATAAACTAATGTCAATTTATCCAAGTTGTTTTAATAGCCAAAAAAAGCTTGATACAACTTGTTCTACAATTGTTAACGAAGACACTTTAAACATTGCAAACTCTAATATTGGTGATATTAAAGAAATAAAATACTTCAAAAACCTTCAAGTATTAGATTGCAGTAACAATAACTTAACTTCAATACCTACTTTGCCAAGCAATTTAAAGGACTTTTCTTGCTTCTTTAACAATGTAACTACTATAGATTCACTTCCATTAAATCTGATAAATCTAACGTGCAGCAATAACTTATTGACAAACTTACCTCCTTTACCTGCAACCTTAATCAAGTTATGGTGCGATAACAATAAACTGACAAACCTACCAACTTTACCTACCAATATACAAGATTTAGTATGTAGTAATAATCTTATAACCTCCTTGCCCAGCATATTGCCAAATACTATTTATAGATTAAGGTGTAGTGGAAATTTATTAACAAGTATTCCAAGTTTACCAATCAATTTGAATGAACTAATTTGCGGAGGAAACCTCTTTACACAACTTCCTTTTTTACCAAACTCAATTTCAGTTTTGTGGTGTGAGAATGGTTCATTGACGAGTTTTCCCAACTTGCCATATTTTTTAATAAAGTTAGTATGTTATCGTAACAAAATAACTACTCTTCCAGAATTACCATATTCATTACAACAAATTCGTTGTTCAATTAACCCTTTGGTTAGTTTGCCAAGTTTACCAAGTAGTTTACAAGAATTAGAATGTGATAGTACACTGATTAGTAAAGTGCCAACTCTTCCAAACAATCTGAACTACTTGAAATGTTCACGAACACCTAATTTGCATTGTTTACCAGTCTTGCCTTATAGTTTAACATCTCTTAGTATAGATACTTTACAAATTCCTTGTTTGCCTAATTTTCCAAGGACAATACTATTAGGGTCAGTATACCGTAAATCTTATCCAATTTGCAATGCCGTTAATAATCCTTATAGCTGTAATTCTTACCCAATTATTCAAGGCTACATTTTCACAGACCCCAATTCCAACTCCATCAAAGACACTTTAGAACCCTATAAATCTAATGTAAAAGTTCAGCTAAGTAATGGTAATTATACTTTTACAGATAACAATGGTTTCTATCAAATACAAGCAGATAGTATTGGTGCATATACATTAACTGTAACAGCTCCTAATTTATACAATGCAGTGCCACAAACCATTAATTACAATTTTTCAAGTTGGGATACAGTTGTTACCAAAGATATTGCCCTGCAACCAACAATAGTAAAAGATAGCGTTGCTATTAACGTGATACCAATGGTGATGAATGCTGTGCAAGGAGCAGCAATGCCATATTGGGTGCAGTATATGAATGCTGGCACAACCGTTTTGTCACCAACTGTAAACTTAACATATAACAATTATTTATTAGGTTATGATTCTTGCACCGATGTTAATGCAGCACCAACAAGCAATGGTATTGTTGCTGGAGAATTGAATATGCAACCCGGTAAACAAAATAATCTGATATCATATTTCACTATAAAACCATCAGCCAATATTGGAGATACTTTATCAACAGTTTATAATATTTCAACAACTACTATTTCTCAAACAGATAGTTTTTATATGATTGTTGAAGGTGGAGTTGCGAAGTCTGATGCACAAAGAGCTACACCAAGTTTAACAGATGCCCAAGTAGCAGCAGGCAAAGAAATTGTTTATACTATTGGGTTTAAAAATACAGGTAACGACACAGCTTATAATGTAGTAATAGCAGATACTTTAAGCAGTTTATTAAAAGCAAATACTTTGCAAATGGTTGCTAGTTCTCACACTTGCAAAGCAACTGTGAAAGGCAATGTAGCAACATTTGAACTACTGAATATCAAACTGCCAAAGGCAAGTAGCAATCCTTTAAAAAGTGTAGGTTTTGTTAGTTTTAAAATAAAACCAAAAACAACTTTGGTTGCAGGAAATATTATCACCAATAAAGCAAATACTTATTACAATTACAGAACGCCACAAAGTAGCATAGCGACAACTATAATTAAAGCTGTGGTGACACCACTTACAATGTTAGATGTTACATGTTGGATGTTAGATGTAAAAAACGTTGCTGTCAATTGGACTACTGCCAATGAAGTTGATGTGAGACATTTTAATATTCAACGTTCGATAAATAAGAAAGATTTTATAAATGTAGGTAAAGTATTAGCTAATAACAAAAGCTCTAATGAATATGGTTTTATAGACGATATTAGAAGTGTGGAGTTAGGGATTAGGAATTTGTATTATAGAATTGAAAGTGTAGATAAAGATGGAAGAAAGCAATATTCTGAAATCAGGAATGTAACATTGGGAAATAGAGATGGAGGCTTAAGCGTCTATCCAAACCCTGCTAAAGATGTTGTAACTGTTGAATAGACCTCTTCGACAATTGATTTAACATACAAAAAACAGGTTTTATTCGTTTTATAATCAAATCATTTGATTATGTTTTGGTCATATATGTCAACGTATTCATTAGCCTCGTTTAAAAGAGCCACAGGTATACATAAGAAT
>JANYEB010000148.1 GCA_025363355.1 Chitinophagaceae bacterium
CCAACAAAAATGGATAGCTCGCCAAGATTGGGTATGTACATTATGTTGAGATAATCTGCAAAAACATAGTTACCACTTACATAAACAAAAACGCCCAAACCCGCACCAATAATGGCACTTACACCAGCTGCTAATCCATCAAGACCATCAGTTAAATTTGCACCATTACTTACTGCTGTTATTATTAAAGTCACAATGAGGATATAAACAATCCAAGTATACTTTTCAGCACCAGGACCTATCCAACTAATTAATTTACTGTAATTAAATTCGTGACCTTTAACAAATGGAATTGTTGTTATTGGGGTTTTAACTTTTACATAATATCTTTCTTTTCCATCAATTTTTCTAACTATTAGATTGCTGTCTTTTGCAAGTCTTTCACCTTGTTGCAACACACTGTGAATATTTGTAGAAGCAGTTTGCACTTGCCTTTCAACTGTTACTGCATTACTAAAATAAAGTGTTGTTCCAATGATAATTCCCAATCCAACTTGTCCAATAATTTTTGAAATGCCAGCTAATCCGTCACTATCTTTTTTCTTGTAAGCATCACCTTTTGCCAAAGCAATTTTCTTTGAACGAATTTTAAAGTAATCATCCAAAAAGCCAATCACACCAAGCCATACAGTACACAAAACCATCAATCGTATATATACTTTATCAAGGTTTGCAAATAATAACGTTGGTACCAAAATGCTTAAAATGATAATCAAACCACCCATTGTTGGAGTTCCTTTTTTTTGCATCTGCCCTTCAAGCCCTAGGTCTCTAACACTTTCTCCAATTTGCTTTTTTTGAAGGAATACAATAATTCTTTTTCCATAAACAGTTGCTATTAACAATGACAATACAATTGCCATTGCAATACGAAAAGTTTGATACTGAAATAATCCAGCACCTGGTATATTATATTGCTTATTAAGCCACGTGAATAAATGATATAACATCGCTAATTATATTTATGAATTACTCAATAATTCTTTTAAAATTTCTTTATCATCAAATGGATATTTTACTCCATTAATATCTTGATATTTTTCGTGTCCTTTGCCTGCAACAAGAATAATATCATCATTGTTTGCCATCATTACAGCTGTTTTTATAGCTTCTTTTCTGTCAACAATTGATATACGTTTTCTTTGAGCTGAACTACTTAAACCAACTTCCATATCTTTCAATATTTCAGCTGCATCCTCTGTTCTTGGATTATCGCTTGTAAGAATTACCTTATCACTTAAATCACAAGCAACTTGTGCCATTATAGGGCGTTTTGTTTTATCTCTATCACCACCACAACCAACAACTGTAATGATTTGTTCGTGTCCTTTTCTAAGTTTTTTAATGGTGCTTAAAACATTTTCTAAAGCATCTGGAGTGTGAGCATAATCAACAATTCCAACTACTAAGTTGTTACCAATAATATAATCAAATCTTCCTTCAGCACCAGTCATCATACTTAAAGCAGTTAACACAGTTTCTTTATCTTCTCCAAGACAAATAGCAGCAGCATAAACAGCTAAAAGATTATATGCATTAAATTCTCCTATCAATCTAAAATGAACTTCAATTTCGTTCACCAACATTTGTAAACCAGTTAGTGCATTATCTAAAATTCTTCCTTTAAAATCTGCCGGAGATTTTAAGCTATAAAAAAATTTCTTAGCTTTTGAATTTTGCAACATCACTTCACCACGCTTATCATCTGCATTAGAGATAGCAAAAGCAGTTGATGAAAGATTATCAAAAAAAGCCTTCTTCACTTTTATATATTCATCAAATGTTTTGTGATAATCAAGATGGTCGTGTGAGATATTACTAAAAATGCCTCCTGTAAATTGCAAGCCAGAAATTCTATGTTGATGAATAGCGTGGCTACTACATTCCATAAAAACGTGAGTACAATTTTCATCAATCATTTTTACTAATAATTGATTCAAACTAACAGCATCTGGTGTTGTATGAGTTGATGGAACTATATCACTACCAATTTGATTTTGCACAGTAGAAATTAATCCACATTTATACCCAAGTTGTGTAAACAATTTGAACAGAACCGTTGCTATTGTTGTTTTTCCATTAGTTCCAGTTACACCAACTAACTTAACTTTTGTTGATGGTTCATCATAAAATTGATGGGCTATTATAGCAACTGTTTCGTGTGAATTATTTACCTGCAAATAAGTAATTCCATCAATAATTTGATCAGGTATTTCTTCGCAAATAATAACCGTTGCTCCAAGTTCAACTGCTTTTGAAATAAAACGATGTCCATCGACTTTCTCTCCTTTTATTGCAACAAAAACAAAATCTCTTTGCACTTGTCTAGAATCAATTGTAATGCCCAAAACAGTTTTATCTGTTGAGCCTTGCACTTGTTTTAGATGCACTTTATATAATATGTTTTGTAGTTGTTTCATTTAATTCAATCCAATATTTATAACTTGTCCAAATGAAATTTTTGCTCCTTCAATGATTGATTGGTCTTTAACCTTTCCTTTTCCTTTTGCTACAACTTTTAATCCCATCTCTTCACATAAAAAAACTGCATCTTTCAAATTCATGCCTTTTAATTGAGGCATTGATTGCTTTTGAGTGTTAAGCGTATTAAACTGTAATGCTTTTGAATTAATATTTGTTGCTACCCAATCACTAGCTAAACCAGCATTGTCTTGATACTTTACATTCACTTTATTCAACACATATTTAGCATCTTCTTTATAACCATTATATGAAACTGCTTCAGCATCATTTTTGTATTTTATGTCCTGATTTGAACGGCTATTTTTCACATAAGTAGTGTAAAGTCTATCAGCAATTTCTTTAAACACAGGGCCTGCAACTTCTGCTCCAAAATGCATTGGTGAACTTGCTTTATTAACCACAATAACTATACAAGTGTATTGTGGATTGTCTGCAGGAAAAAAGCCTGCAAATGATGATTGATAAATTTTATCTGAATACCTGATTTTATTATCAACTACGAAAGATGTACCTGTTTTGCCAGCAACTAAATATGGATTATTTAAGAACAATTTTTTAGCTGTTCCAAAGCTGCTATGGCATACACCAATCATACATTTTCTCACTGCTGCAAGAGCTGAATCATTACAAATTTTTTCATTTAAAACTGTTGGCTGGAACTCTTTAACAGTAACACCTTCATTTCTTACTGAGCTTACCAAATATGGCTTCATCATTTTGCCATTATTAGCAACAGCATTATATAATGTTAATGTTTGTAATGGGGTTACACTTACGTTATATCCATGAGCCATCCAAGGTAATGTTGTTCTCTCCCAACCACGAGTTCCTGGTTTATGAAATATTGGTTTACGCTCTCCAACCAAATCAATTCCACTAACTGTATCCATTCTTAAACTATGCAGTTTATTAATGTATGCAGACGGATTATTAGCGTAATTATTCCATATCATTTTTGCCATTCCAACATTACTGCTCAATTCAAAAGCTTCTTCTGCCGACACAAGGCCTCTGCCATGAGCTTCAGCATCTGTAACTGTTGCATTAGGTGCAAACTGCCACAACCCTCCTTGCAAATCAACTGGTGTAGTAGTTTTGATTTTACCATCATCTAACAATGTAATCATTGTAGCTAACTTAAATGTGCTGCCAGGTTCTGTTGCATATAAAGCATAATTTTTTATTTCTCTATACTCACTTTTTTCATTGAATGATTTAAGCAATGCAGCAGAATCTAATCCCAAATTTGCAATGGCTTTTATCTTGCCAGTTTTTGTTTCCATTACAACGGCACAGCCATATTGAGCTTGGTTTTTAAACAACATTTCGTGCAAAGCATTTTCTGTTATTTCTTGTGTTAAAACATCAATTGTTGTAACAATATCTTTTCCGTTTTGAGTTTCAGTTTCTATGGCATCTTCAACAGGAACTGCAACACCTCCAGCAATGTATCTAACTGTTCTAGTGCCGCTAATACCTTTAAGTAAACTATCATAACTTAATTCTAGACCTACTTTAAAACTATCTCTAGCCAAGCCAATAGTTCTAAAAGCTAAATTGCCATAAGGATTCAATCTTCGGTTTTTAACTTCAACAATAAAACCACTTGTATTTCTCCCAAGTTTTACTAAATGAAAAGTATTTAATGCTTTAAACTCTGTATAGTTTATGTGTTTTTTAAACTGAAAATATCTAGTCTTTTTTTTGTATTCGCCAACTAATATTTTGCGATATTCCATTGCAGTATAATCACCAAATAAATCATTTAATTCTATACTCAACGAATCAATATTTTTATAAAATTTTTTCCCTTTCTCTGCTCTTAATCCTTCTGCAGCAAAATCAATATAAATATCAAACTCAGGAATACTAGTGCTTAGCATTTTTCCATCTTCGCTAAAAATTGTTCCTCTTTCAGCAATAATTGTATCTGTTTTCTGGTGCAATGTTTCATTTAGATTACGCCAATATTTTCCTTGAGATTGTTGTATAAAAGCCGCCTTGCCTATAATAAATAAACAGATACCTATTATGACAAATAAGCTTATATATGCTCGTGATAATATGTCGTCTTTTATATCCATTAAACTTTTACCAATTGATATTTAGTTTTAATTTCCAGATTCTTTTTTTGTTTTCATAGCTTGTAATCTTTTAGGCACTTCATTACTAATATGCAAGCCAAGTGGTGCTGCTTTTTTTAGCACTTCATTTTCTTCGCTCAACTTCATCACTTCACTTTTTACTGTTTTGTATTCGTATTGCAAATCCTTGAGTTCGTTTTGTGTTTTGTTTATTGAGCGAAGTGTTTTATCTGTCCAATGACCATAGGCAATATACCCAACAGCTAAGAAAGCCAGATACAAGAAAAACAATAAATTAGTGTTAATCCATTTTGTTTGAAACAGATTAGTAACACCTTTTACAGACGCTACTTTTTTTTCAACTGTAGAATTAGGGGCAGTCGTTTCGGTCACAGATTAATTATTTATATTCTCAACACTTATAAAACTTATATATCATCTAAAACAATTCACATCTTTTCTACTACTCTCAATTTTGCACTTCTACTTCTTGTGTTTCGTTTTGTTTCTTCAGCACTTGCTTCAATTGGTTTTTTAGAAATTAATTTAAAAATCTTTTCTTTTACTTCTGTAGAAAAAGGATTCAAATCTTCTTCAATTTCAAAAGCTCCATTTTTAAAATAGTTTTTTACTAATCTATCTTCCAAAGAATGAAACGTAATAATAGCAATCCTTCCACCTTCTTTTAAAACACTTGGCAATTGCTGCAACATTTCTTTTAAAGCTCCAACTTCATCATTCACCTCTATTCTTAATGCTTGAAAAACCTGAGCCAAATATTTATTTGGGTTTCCTTTAACAAGTGAACTTATCAGGGTTTTAAATTGTTCTATTGATTCAATTTGTTTTCCAACTCTACTAGCTACAATATGTGCAGCTAAAGTTTTTGAATTAGTAACTTGTCCATACTCTTGAAAAATCCATTGCAATTGTTGAGCTGTGTAAGTTTCTACAACTTGTTTAGCAGTTATCGGCTGATGAATATTCATTCTCATATCCAATGGGCCATTAAACCTTGTTGAAAACCCTCTTGAACCTTCATCAAACTGATGGCTACTAACACCCAAATCTGCAAGCACTCCATCTACTTTGTCTATTTTGTGTAATCTCAAAAATCTTTGCAGATGTCTAAAATTATGTGGCACAAAAACAACTCTTTCATCTTGCAAAACATTTTGCTGAGCATCAATATCCTGATCAAAAGCAACCAATTTTCCAGCAGCATTTAATTTGTCAAGAATTCCTTTGCTATGCCCACCACCACCAAATGTGCAATCAATATAAACACCATCTGGCTTGATATTCAGAGCTTCAATTGTTTCATTAAAAAGAACTGGTATATGATACATTTTTTATTTACGATTTATTGATTTATGATGTACGACATGTTATTACACTCATAATTCATAACTCATAATTAAAATTTTAATCATTAAAATTTATTTTGTATTCATCCAAAATTGCTTTGGCGTTATCGCTAAGCGTAGCATCAGATGTATTATCAAACATTTCGTTGTATTTAGCTTTATCCCAAATTTCAAAACGAGATAAAACACCAAAAACTACAATATCTTTTTCTATGCCTGCATACTCTTTTAGTGATTGTTGAAGGTTTAATCTTCCAGCACCATCTAAACTCACTTCTGTTGCACCACGTAAAAAATTTCTTTTAAATACCACCACCCTTGGGTCAAGGTCATTTAAACCACTAATTTTGTTTAAAATATTATCCCAAGTAGATTTTGGATATAGTGTTAAGCAATTTCCAGCACCACGACTAATGGTGAAGCTATTCTCTGATTCTGGCAACTGTTTTTTTACAGCTGCTGGCATCAGAAATCGACCTTTTGAGTCAACCGTTGCTTCGTATTCGCCTTGAAATTTGCTCATTGTTAAGAAATAATTATGATTTTAACACATATTGACACAAAATAACAACTAAACACACAAATTGACAACTTGTTTTTTTGTGTACAATATTCCAAAATGTGAATATCGATGTGGATTAATGTGGAAAAATATTTCAAAAACTTACCTGCATTGAGTTTCACTAATTCACATTAATTGATTTTATGTGAATAAATAGAAAAATTACCGGTGTCAAAAAGTGTCAAATAAGGAGAATTTTAAAAGAATTGAAAGAAAATGAACCCTAAAAAGTTATCAATAAACGATTTTAGCTACGATTTGCCTGATGAAAAGATTGCAAAATATCCTTTGGAAGAAAGGGATAATAGTAAATTATTAGTTTATAAAAATGGACTAATTACAACTTCTAAATACAAGTATTTAGCAGCAGAAATACCAGAAAATAGTTTACTTATTTTCAATAATACCAAGGTTGTTGAAGCCAGAATTTTATTTCAAAAGGATTCTGGAAGTACAATTGAAATTTTTTGTTTAGAACCCGATGAAAAGTATAATGATATTACCACAGCAATGCTACAAAAAGGAGCGGTTTTATGGAAGTGTTTAGTTGGTGGAGCTAAGAAGTGGAAAGAAGAAGTGATTACAAAAACTATCAATGAAACACTCATACTCTCAGCAAAAAAAAATGAAAAAAGAAATGATGATTTTTTGATAGAATTAAGTTGGAATGATGCTTCACTAACTTTTGCAGAAGTACTTCATATTGCTGGCAAAATTCCTTTACCACCTTATTTAAACAGAGACGCTGAAGAGAAGGATAAAGCTACTTATCAAACGATTTATGCTAAGCACGATGGCTCTGTTGCAGCACCAACTGCTGGATTGCATTTTACAGAAAAAGTGTTACAATCATTAATAGAGAAGCATATTGAAACAGATTATTTAACACTTCACGTTGGTGCAGGAACTTTTAAGCCTGTGAAGGCAGACACAATGGAAGAACACGAAATGCACAGTGAATTTATTGATGTATCCATTCAGCTTATTGAAAAAATAATATCAAAACTTAATGATACCATTATTGCAGTGGGAACAACAAGTTTAAGAACTATTGAGAGTTTATATTGGTTAGGTGTAAAATTGAAGTACGAAGTGCGAAGTACCAAGTACGATTTGGAAAACGAGAAACAAGAAATGATAAACAAGAAACCAGAAACGATAGAAATTTATCAATGGGATTGTTACGAATTACCACAAAACATTGAGCCAAAAATTGCTCTTGAATCTTTATTGAATTGGATGAAGGAAAATAATCTTGAAAGATTGTTAACCAAAACACAAATCATCATTGCTCCTGGCTATAAACTTAGGGTTGCAAATGCAATTATCACTAATTTCCATCAACCAAAATCTACATTGCTATTATTGGTTTCTGCAATGATTGGAGATGATTGGAAGAAGGTTTACAACTATGCACTTGATAATAATTTTAGATTTTTAAGCTATGGTGATGGTAGCTTATTATGGAATAGTTAGTCTTCTTTTCCCATCTCCCACTAAATCAATCTTTATTTTGCAAAGGCTTTCTGGCATTAAGTTTTCAGCAATTTGAAACCATTCAACAAAGCAATATTTATTACTATATAAAACATCTTCAACACCAGCACTAATTGCTTCTTCTTCATCTTTCAATCTATATAAATCTAAATGATAAATTGTACCAACAAGATTGCTTTTGTATTCATTAATAATTGAAAAAGTTGGGCTACTACTCACTTCATCAACTTGTAATAATTTACATATAGCATTAATGAAAGTTGTTTTTCCACTACCCATTGATGCTTCAAATAACCAAATTTTTTTTTGTTTATTTAGCTCCCAAACCTGCTTTGCAACAGCATCTATTTCATCTAACTGATAAGTAATTTGCATCAGCAAAAGTAATCATCGAAATGAGAATTATCATATAACAAGCGTTTGCGAAACAAATACCTTTGCTAAAAATGTGAAAATGGAAACAACAAATATTAGTGTTGAGGGTATGAATTGTGCTAGTTGTGCCATTAGTATAAAAAAGTGTCTGCAAAAACAAGGGTTAGAAGATGTTAAAGTAAATTATGCTTCGGGCGATGTAAGTTTTATTAATACCCCTAGTCTTCCTTTACAAAATATTGAAAAAGAAATTAAAGAATTAGGATATATTGTTGTAGGATCTCAGCAAAATACAACTGAAGAAAAGAAAAGTTGGTTACTAAAAAGTAGCTGGAATAGATTTTTATTTAGCGTTGTTTTTACTGCCCCTCTTTTCATTTCGCATATTATACATATCCACTGGTTAATGAATCCTGTTGTGCAATTAGCACTGACAACCCCAGTTTATTTTGTTGGAATGCTGTACTTTGGAAAGAGTGCAATTAAAAGTTTACTAAAAGGCTTTCCTAATATGAATGTATTGATAGCATTGGGTTCTACAGCTGCATACTTTTATAGTTTGTATGGTTTACTTGCAGGAAAAGCAATGGAGTTTATATTTTTTGAAACTACTGCTACAACCTTAACATTGGTATTTTTAGGCAATGCATTAGAAGAAAAAACAAACAGCCAAACACAGCAATCTTTAAAGACGTTGATGAAGTCTCAAACTGTTAAAGCAACAATGATTGCCTTTGACAATAATCATCAAGAACAACTTTTTGCAGTTGAAGGAAAAGATTTAAAAGTGGGCGATTTAATTCTTATAAAAACTGGAGAACAAGTTCCTGCTGACTGCAAAATTTTGTGGGGAGAAGGAAGGGTTAATGAAGCTATAATTACTGGCGAAAGTGCTCCATTAAGCAAACAACAAAAAGATATTATTATTGGTGGAAGTATTGTTGAAGATGGTTCTTTTAAAGCACAGGTTACTGCTGCTGGTAACGATTCTGTTTTAGCACAAATTATTAAACTAATTCAAGAAGCACAAAATGAGAAACCACCAATGCAACAATTGGCAGATAAGATAAGTGCCATATTTGTTCCTGCTGTAATTGTGGTTGCTCTTTTAACATTAACCATCAATTATTTTGTAGCAAATGTTAGTTTTAATGAAAGCCTTTTACGCTGTGTTGCTGTAATGGTAATTGCTTGTCCTTGTGCAATGGGATTGGCTATACCTGCTGCTATTGCTGTTGGTTTGGGCAGAGCAAGTAATAATGGTGTGTTGTTTAAAGATGCAAAAAGTCTTGAATTAATTAAGACTATTAAACAAGTTGTATTTGATAAAACAGGAACACTTACAACGGGAAAATTTAGTATTATAAATTATGAATTAGGAATAAGGAATAAGGAATTAGGAATTGGTGACGATGATTTCAAACGAATTGTTCATAGTTTAGAAAAATATTCAAATCATCCATTAGCAAAAACAATTACTGCTAATTGGAAAACTACTGAAGAAATAAGATGGAGTAAAGTAGAGGAAGTGAAAGGGTTTGGTATTGTTGCAACAGATAAAGAAAATAATATTTACAAAGCTACATCTTATAAAGAAATTATTGAATTAACTAATGACCATTCTCATAATATCTATATCACCAAAAACAAAGAGTTGATTGGCTGGATTGATGTTGCTGATGAAATTAGAGAAGAAGCTGCAAGCGTTATACAATGGTTTAAAAAGCAAGGCATCAAAACCATTTTATTAAGTGGTGATAAAAAAGAAAAATGTGAATTGGTTGCAAAGCAAATAGGCATTGATGAAGTATATGCAGAACAAACGCCTGATGATAAAATCAATTTTATTGCTAAGCTAAACAGTATTGCACCAACTGCAATGGTTGGTGATGGCATTAACGATGCACCTGCATTAGCAAAAGCAACTTTAGGTGTTTCGTTAAGCGAAGCAAGTCAGTTAGCCATTCAATCTGCACAAGTTGTTTTAATGAAAAGCGGTTTAAAGAAACTACCTTTTGCATTGGGCATTGGCAAGCACACTTACATTACTATTCAACAGAATTTATTTTGGGCTTTGATATATAATGTAATTGCTATACCCATTGCTGCTGTTGGATTACTGGGCAAATATGGCCCAACTTATGGTGCTATTATTATGGGATTAAGCGATATTAT
>JANYEB010000244.1 GCA_025363355.1 Chitinophagaceae bacterium
ATTACAGGAACTATTAAAGCAAATTTCCCTGCACGTATTGCATTTAAAGTGTCCAGTAAAATTGATAGTAGAACCATTTTAGATGCTGGTGGTGCAGAGCAATTAATTGGTAAAGGTGATATGCTAATTAGTTATAATGGCGAAATTACTCGTGTCCAATGTGCGTTTGTAGATACTCCAGAAGTAGAAGAAGTTTGCAGGTTTATAGAAAGCCAACAAGGTTATCCTGAAGCATTTTTATTACCAGAATATGTAGATGAAAAAGAATTGGAAAAGGGTGGTGGTTTAGACCCTAACGAAAAAGATCCATTGTTTGAAGATGCAGCAAGATTAATAGTGCAAAACCAAATAGGAAGCACCTCATTAATTCAACGTAGAATGAAGCTAGGATACAATCGTGCTGGGCGTTTGATGGATCAATTAGAACGTGCAGGTGTTGTAGGCCCCAACCTTGGCAGTAAAGCTAGAGAAGTAAGGTATAAGACAGAAATGGAGTTGGAAGAATATTTAGGGACGATGTAAACATCCAAATAGGCATCGGTAGTTTTCAAATAGGTATAGGGAAATTCTGCACTAACACAGGAAAAATCAGAACAAGTACAGGAAGTCTCCGAATAACAACAGGAAGTTTACAAATAGCAACAGGAAAATTTAGAATAGCAACAGGAAGTTTACAAATAGTAACAGGAAATTTTCAAGTAATATCAGAGAATATTCAAACAGGTTCAGGGAAATTCCAAACACCCATAGATAATATTAAATAATAAAATTCCCTTTCGGGATTTCACAAATGAAATACTATTCTCTAAACAAACAATCACCCATAGTAAATTTTGCAGAAGCTACTGTTAAAGGGCAAGCACCTGATAAAGGTTTGTATTTTCCCGAAAGCATTCCTCAATTACCAAAGGGATTTATTGAAAATTTAAAACAATATTCAAAAGAAGAAATTGGTGTAACAGTGATGCAACCATACATTGGTGATAGTTTGCCAAATGTAGAACTGCAAAGGATTGTAGCAGAAACCATCAACTTTAATTTTCCTTTGGTTAAAATAAATGAAAGTATTTATAGCTTAGAATTATTTCACGGACCAACGCTTGCTTTTAAAGATGTTGGTGCAAGGTTTATGAGTAGATGTTTGGGATATTTCAATAGAAATAATAACCAAAAAGTAACTGTATTGGTTGCAACAAGTGGCGATACAGGTGGAGCTGTTGCCAATGGTTTTTTAGGTGTTGAAGGTGTAGAAGTTATTATATTGTATCCAAGTGGTAAAGTAAGTCCTGTACAGGAATTACAATTAACTACATTAGGTCAAAACATTACTGCACTTGAGGTACAGGGTAATTTTGATGATTGCCAAGACATCGTTAAACAAGCATTTATGGATGCTGATATTAATGCTAAATTAAGTTTAACATCTGCTAATTCTATCAATGTTGCTCGTTGGTTGCCACAGCAATTATATTATTTTTATGCTCATCAACAATGGCAACAAAATGAAGCCCCTGTTGTGTGTGTGCCAAGTGGCAACTTTGGAAATATTTGTGCAGGAATGATGGCTTTTGCAAGTGGATTACCCGTTAAACATTTTATTGCTGCTTGTAATGCAAATGATGTTGTAACAAATTATTTACAAACAGAACAATACCAACCAAAGCAAGCTATAGCAACAGTTTCAAACGCAATGGATGTAGGAAATCCAAGCAATTTTGTTCGTATTCAACAAATATTCAACAACGGATTTTCGGCATTAACAAATAAGTTAAGCAGCGTAAGTGTAAGTGATGAAACAACCAAAAAAACTATAACAAAAGTTTATAAAGATTATAATTACACACTCGACCCCCATGGTGCTGTTGCATACAACGCATTAGAAAATTATCAAAATCAAATTCCAAATTCCAAATTTACTAACAGTGGTTACATTCTAGAAACTGCACACCCCGTTAAGTTTCCTGATGTTGTAGAAGAAGCGATTGGTAAAAAAATTGAAGTGCCAGATGAAGTGAAATACTTATTTGACCAGCAAAAACAATCTATTCTTTTATCATCGAACTATAATGATTTTAAAGAATGGTTGATGAATAAATAATTTCTTCTATTAGAATTTAAAACAAAAAACCCACAAATATTATTTGTGGGTTTTTGCGGTGAGAAAGGGATTCGAACCCTTGGTACAGTTTAACCCGTACGTCAGTTTAGCAAACTGGTGATTTCAGCCACTCATCCATCTCACCTTTTTGTTGAACGGGTTGCAAATATAGAAGCTAAAAATACATAGCAAAACATTTTCTCTTTTTTTTATTATTTTATTTTGAGTTTTTATTTTATAGATTCATTAGTGGAATATTAAATGAACCAATCAACTAAGCAATCGGTACTTAATAAGCCCTACATTTGCCACCTCAAAAAAATATATAATGGCAACAACATCAGATATCAGCCGTGGCGTAGTATTGAAATTAGACGGAAGTCTTTATAGTGTAGTAGAATTTGGCGAAAATAAAACAGCTCGTGCAGCTGCTAAAGTGTGGGCTAAACTAAAGGGAGTTGATAATAGTAGAACAATTGAAAAAACTTGGAATAGTGGTGAAACTGTTTATCCTGTTAGAGTTGAGAAAAAACCTTTTCAATTTTTATATAAAGATGAAAGTGGTTACAACTTAATGAACAATGAAACATATGAACAAATTGCAGTTGCCGAAGAAATGATTGATGGTGTTGCTTATTTGAAAGAAGGAGCAGAAGTAGCAGTTTTAATTAACACAGAAACTGAACAGCCAATTGGTGCAGAACTTCCAGAAAAAATTGTTGTATTGATTACATACTGCGAACCAGGTGTCAAAGGTGATACAGCAACAAGAGCTACAAAACCAGCAACTATTGAATCTGGTGCAACTATTCAAGTGCCTTTATTTGTGGGAGAGGGTGAATTGATTAGAATTAATACTAAAACTGGCGATTACGTAGAAAGAGTAAAAGCTTAAAATTTTTA
>JANYEB010000255.1 GCA_025363355.1 Chitinophagaceae bacterium
ACCAGTTTTTGGGCCAATATTTTTTAATAAATTGGCAGTACTAAATGCACCTTCTTTGGCAACATAAGAACCAGCAATATCTGATGGTGACACGATTTTTAAATTAAGTGCACCAGTAAATAAATACATCTGCATAATTGCTGTATCACCATCTGGATTTGCCCAAAAATTTGCATTATTTACACCACCACCATCTTGTGCTTCAGCCAAAACAAAATCGTTACCAATTCCTCCTCTACCCAAATTATCTTTTTGAAAATTACCAGCCGCCTCAGTAAAACCATACTGATAAGAAACATCATGCATTAAGTTATTCCAATAAAATAAATTGGTGGTAGCAAAGTTTCTATTGGCTGTTGTTGTTGGTTCTTTACTAAAATCTGGCGTAAAATTAAAGTTCAAACTTGGCAAAGATGTTGTAGATGTTGACCACCTTCCTGGTGCATCAATGTTCAAACTATCATCATAAGCAAATACATTATTACCTCTTGTTATGTTGTAGTTTGTTGTTCCATCAAAATGCCAACCATTAGTAATTGCATTGTTGCCAGCACCAGCTTTTAACCAAGGATTTGTTTCTAAAGCAACACCTGCTGCAAATCTGTTTTCATAAGGATACCTTACCACGTTGTAAACAGCACTTGTTGTAGTTGGTGGTGGTGGAATAGGACTTTCTTCTTCTTTAATTGAATGCATATTTTTTGCATTTACATTTATTGAAGGCAACTTATCTAGATGATGAAAATCGAAAGACTCATTCACAGTTTCGTTGTATCTATCAATAATGTTTCCAGTTGCAGCATCAACAAAAACATTCCAGTTGTCTGAGGTGTTTTGTGGAGATAAGCTAATACTCCAAACCAAATGAATGGTATTGTCTTTAATGTCAATTTTCCAAAATAGTTCTGCTTTAATATTTCTTTTAGAAAAATTCGATTTGCTAAAAACGATTTTCTTGTTGGTTGCAAAGTGATTGTCTATTTCAGCAGGATTATCAATTGAGTTTATTTGCAAATTGTTTGCAGCATTTTTAACAGCAGTAAGAGCTGTGATTTGTGGAATTGAAGATGGCACTTTAGATGCAATATCACTAATAAAAACACCTGAATTATATTGAATAATATTGTTTCTAAATGTGGCAGTTTGTATTTGATTATAAACTTTTATGCCTTTATATGTTTGCTGAAAATAGATGAAACTTAAACCAGTTTGTTCATCTGTATAAGCATTAGTAACGAGTGGGGTTTCATTATCGTTTATAACAATATGAAAACGTTTAGCATTTGCTTGTATTAAATTCAATGCTCTGGTTTTATCCATATCTTGAGCATATATATTTCCTAGCATTAACAAACTAAGTATTATAAATATTTTCTTCATTGGTTTATTTTAAAATTGTTGTTGAATAACGATTAACTAATCTTACTCCAACCTGTTTTTCCTTTTTGGGATTGAAGATAATTCTTTAATGGTAAATTATTCTCCTCCACCAAATCAATATCGTCATTCAATAATTTATCAGCCTCAAACTTAGCCATTTCTAGTATCTCTTTGTCATCAACTATAGATGCGAGTTTAAAATTTAATGCTCCACTTTGTCTTGTACCTTCAATATCACCTGGTCCTCTTAGTTCTAAATCTTTCTCAGCAATTTTAAACCCATCGTTTGTTTGGCACATTATATTGATGCGTTCTTTGCTTTCAACGCTGCTTTTGCTGCCAGTTAATAATACACAATAACTTTTTTCACTACCACGCCCTACCCTTCCTCGAAGTTGATGCAACTGAGATAACCCAAACTTCTCTGCACTTTCAATTACCATCACACTTGCATTTGGAACATTCACCCCAACTTCAATTACTGTTGTTGCCACCATTATCTGACACTCTCCACTAACAAAACGTTGCATATTCGTTTCTTTTAAATCTGATTTCATTCTACCGTGCAACATACTAATAGTGTATTTGTGTTCGGGAAAATAACTTTTAACTTGTTCGTATCCTTGTGTTAAATCCTCATAATTTACCTTTTCGCTTTCTTCAATTAACGGATAAATAAAATATGCTTGTCTGCCTAATTCAATTTCACTTTTAACAAACTCCATCACCTTGCTGCGTTGCATTTCGTTTCTTGTAACAGTTGTAATAGGTTTTCTGCCAGGAGGCAATTCATCCATCACACTATAATCTAAATCTCCATAAGCTGTCATTGCCAGTGTTCTTGGAATTGGTGTTGCTGTCATTACTAAAACGTGGGGTGGTACAGCTGCTTTCTTCCATAACGCTGCACGTTGTGCTACACCAAATCTGTGCTGTTCATCCACCACCACAAAACCTAAGTTTTTAAACTGAACAACTTCTTCAATTAAAGCGTGTGTACCCACCACAAAATGAATGGTATCTTCAATCAATCCTTTTAAAATTTCTCTACGTTCTTTTGTCTTGGTGCTGCCAGTTAAAAGTCTAATGGTTAAACCAGTTTCTTTCAACAAATCTGATAAACCAATATAGTGTTGCTGTGCTAAAATTTCTGTAGGAGCCATTAAACAACTTTGATAACCATTATCAGCAGCTATCAACATAGAAAGCAATGCTACTATGGTTTTGCCACTGCCAACATCTCCTTGCAACAAACGATTCATTTGATAACCACGTGCAGTATCTGTTCTAATTTCTTTTAGCACTCTTTTTTGTGCATTAGTTAAAGCAAATGGTAAATGATTGTTGTAGAAATTATTAAAATAATCGCCAACTTTTTCAAAAATTACACCTTTAAAAGCTTTGTGACGTTGAATTCTAACCAATGCTAATCTTACTTGAGCTATAAATAATTCTTCAAATTTTAATCGATGAATGGCTTGCTCAAATTCTTGTTCATCTTTGGGAAAGTGTGCTGCTCTGTAAGCTACATTTCTTTCCATTAATTGCAACCTTTGTAAAATATCAGTTGGCAAATTTTCAACAATATCCTTTGGCTGAAGTTGTGTAAAAAGCTGATGCGTTAATTTAGATATAGCTTTGGCATTTAGCCCTCTTGCTTTTAATTTTTCAGTGGTGGAATAAATAGGCTCTAAAAATATTTGGCCTCCAGCTTTTTGTGGTACAAAAATTTCTAAATCGGGGTGAGCCATTTGGGGTTTACCATTGAAGAACCCAATTTTTCCAAATAACAAATAATCTACTCCAACTTCTAATATTTTTTCTACATAGCTAATACCTTTAAACCAAACCAATTCCAATTCGCCAGTATTATCTTTAATATGAGCCACCAATCTTCGTCCTTGCTTCTCTCCCACCAATTCAAACCATTGCAAGCGACCAGCAACTTGTATGTATTCTGTTTTAAAGTTGATATCAGCAATTTTAGCAACAGCAGTTTTATCAATATGCCTAAAGGGAAAATGATTCAATAAATCACCAAACGTAAAAATCTCCAACTCTTTTTTCAACAAATCTCCACGAAGTGGCCCAACACCTTTTAGATATTCAATGGGTGATGATAATATATGTGCGTTTTGGGTAATGGGTGATGAATTATTTGTGTGGCAAATTTAGGTATTGAACTTGTTTAATTTTCTTTTACAATACATAAGACATTATTTTTCAAAGAAACTGTTTTAATATTTATAGTCTTGGATAGCCACCAAACAAAAAACGCTGTGAAACATATTGTTTACAGCGTTTTAAAGTATTTTACTTTGCTATTGTGCGGAGAGCTAGGGATTCGAACCCCAGGACCTGTTACAGTCAACAGTTTTCAAGACTGCCGCAATCGACCACTCTGCCAGCTCTCCGGTTGCAAAATAATAGGTTGAGTTTTAATCTGCCAAATAAATATTCATTCTATTTATACATTTTTATTATAAGTCAGTAATAGCAATGCTTTCAGGGCAAATGTTTTTTATTTCAATATTATAAATATTCATAATCAACAAAATCAATCAAATCAAAAATCAAACTTTAATAACTCAACTATATATTTACATTTGCAACCCTTGAACTAATAAATTTTCAAAAAATAATATGGCAAGAATTATTGGCATAGCCAATCAAAAAGGTGGAGTAGGCAAAACCACATCGGCAATTAATATAGCAGCTAGCTTGGCTGTGCTTGAATTTAAAACGTTACTTGTTGATGCAGACCCACAAGCTAATAGCACTACTGGTATTGGCTTTGATTTACACAACATAACACATAGTCTATACGATTGTATGGCTAACCATACACCTGCTGTTGAAGTGATTCTTAAAAGTGAGATCCCTCATCTTGATTTAATTCCTTCGCATATTGATTTAGTAGGTGCAGAGATTGAAATGATTAATTATCCTAACAGAGAAAATGTGATGAAAAACTGTTTGGATGCAGTTAAAGACAAATACGATTTTATTATTATAGATTGTTCTCCTTCTTTAGGATTAATTACTGTTAATTCTTTAGTTGCTGCCGATAGTGTTTTAATTCCTGTGCAATGCGAATTCTTTGCATTGGAAGGATTAGGCAAATTGCTTAATACTATTAAAATTGTTCAAAGCAGATTAAACCCAGAACTACAAATCGAAGGTATTTTAATGACAATGTACGATGGTCGTTTGCGTTTATGCAACCAAGTTGTTAGTGAAGTTAGAAAGCATTTTGATGAAATGGTATTCAATACCCTTATTCATAGAAATACAAGATTGAGCGAAGCCCCAAGTGTTGGCAAACCTGCCATTTTATACGATTCTGAAAGCAAGGGAGCTATCAACTATCTTAATCTTGCTAAAGAAATATTGCAGAAAAACAATATGACTAAGATGAGTAACGAAGAAAGAATTCTCGAGTAGTTTAAAGTTCAAAGTTCAAGGTTTAAAATTATTGCTAGACCGCGAACCTTAAACTTTAAACCTTAAACTAAAAACTAAAACAAAATGGCTTCTCCAAAAAATAATAACAAAGAATTACTAGGCAAAGGAATTCGTTCCCTGCTACAAAATATTAACGAAGATTTAAAAACAACTTCAGGCAATCTTAAAGCAAATGTTGTTGATGAAGTAACACATTCTACTCGTGTTCCTTTAGAAAGCATATCCATCAATCCAAAACAACCACGTAGAGATTTTGATGAAACCGCTTTAAGTGAATTGGCTACCTCTATTCGCATTCACGATATCATTCAACCATTAACTGTTACTAAACTTGCTAATGGAAAATATCAATTAATTGCTGGTGAACGCCGTTTTAGAGCTTCTAAAATTGCTGGTTTAAAAGATGTGCCTGTATATATTCGTCAGGCTAACGATACTGAGCTGTTAGAATTGGCTTTGCTTGAAAACTTGCAACGTGAAGATCTTAATGCCATTGAAATTGGCTTAAGTTATAAGCGTATGATGGAAGAACTTGATTACACTCAAGAGCAAGTTGCTGAAAGAATGGGTAAAGAACGCAGCACTGTTACCAATTATATTCGTTTACTTAAACTTCCTCCAGATATTCAATTGGCTGTTCGCAGTGGCATTATCACAATGGGTCACGCTAGGGCTTTAATTACTGTTGACCATATTGATAAACAACTGTATGTTTTTGGTCAAATCAAAACTGGACAGTTAAGTGTTCGCCAAACCGAGGAATTGGTTCGTAAACTTTACAAAAGCGACTCAAGTTCTAGCACTGCAACTGCTGCAAAAAATGTTTTGCCTCCTGCCTATAAAAAAATTGAAGACAATTTGGCTTCTCACTTTGCCACTAAGGTAAAATTAGCTCACAACAAAAGTGGTCACGGCAGCATTACAGTTGAATATTACAGTTTGCAAGAGTTAAATAAGATTTTAGAGCAGATGAATGTTGTTATTAGCTAGAGAATGACTGTTGATAGGGTGAATTTAACCCTCAAAAGTCATTATTTTAACCATAAAGTTGATAATTTTCCTCATAAATGGAACAATTTTCCTCATAATTTAAACATATTTCCTCGTTTTTTTAATAATTTTCCTCATAAAAATGACTTATTTCCTCGGAATCTTAACATATTTCCTCATATTTTAGGTACTTTTCCTCGGAAATGAAACAATTTTCCTCGTTTTATTCATCTAAATAAATCATATTATTAATATTTAGGATAGAAATTAAGCATCACCAATGAAAAAAATAACCTTTATAGCAGCAAGTTTTCTAATGATGGTCAATGTATTTGCACAAGAAGTAAATACTGCAAAACTTGATAGTTTATTTAATCTTTTAGAAGCCAATCATAAAGCAATTGGCAGTGTTGCCATTAGCAAAAACGGCAAAATTTTATATACAAAATCTATTGGGCAAATTGATGAGGCTGGAAAGATGAAGGCTAATGCCGAAACTAAATATCATATTGGTTCTATCACCAAAATGTTTACTGCAAGTATTGTTTTTAAGTTGATTGAAGAAGGAAAATTGAGTTTAGAAACCAAACTTGATACATATTTTCCTCAAATTCCCAATGCAAAAAACATCAGCATTGGCAATATGCTTGGGCATAGAAGTGGAATTTTTAATATCACCAACGATAGCACCTATTTAACTTGGTGTATGAATCCAATTACGCAAAAAGAAATGGTGGAAAGAATTGCAAAATTCCCATCAGAGTTTGAAGCAAATAGCAAAACTGAATACAGCAATAGCAATTATATTCTTCTTACTTATATCATAGAAAAAATTAGTAAAAAGCCTTTTGCTGATGTGCTTTCAAAGCGTATCATCCATAAAATAAATTTAAAAAATACCTATTTT
>JANYEB010000002.1 GCA_025363355.1 Chitinophagaceae bacterium
AGGTCCAGTTTGACAAACTTCAAACATATACTTGCCAACTGGTTTTAAGTTGTACATACTGTAAAAAGTTGCCACTTCATAAACCTCAATTGGTTCAATGTTTAAAAGGCTTGCAACATAATCCATAGTATCGCTACTCAACCATCCACCAAAAGTATCTTGTGCCAAATGCAATACAGGCAACAAAGCACTTTTTTGTTTGTCTTCAGGATAGCGACTAACTAACCTGCTAAATTCTTTAAGTTGTGTATCGTTAAATTTCATAAAACCAATTCGACAATTTTTAAATTCGATAATTCGACAATGAATTGGCTAATTGCCAAATTGTCGAATTGTTCAATTGTTATGCATCCAATTCCCCAGCTATTAAATTCAAACTACTCATTGTTATAATAGCATCACTCAGCATTGCGTTATCTGTTAGCTCACTATAAGCTTGATAATAAATAAAGCAAGGTCTTCTAAAGTGAAGCCTGTAAGGCGTTCTACCACCATCACTAATTAAATAAAAACCAAGTTCACCATTTGCACCTTCAACAGCACTATAAACTTCACCTTTTGGAATTTCGGTTTCGCCCATAATAATCTTGAAGTGATAAATTAATGCTTCCATTTTAGTATAGACATCTTTTTTCTCTGGCAAATAATAAGCAGGGCAATCAGCGTGATAAACATCTGCTTCTGTGCCTTTAAATTCCTGTACTTTTTTGTATGCTTGTTCAATGATAGAAAGTGATTGCCAAACTTCTTCACCTCTTACCAACCATCTGTCATAGTTATCACCAGTTGTACCCACTGGAACTGTGAAATCAAAATCTTGATAACTACTGTAAGGCGTGTGAATTCTCACATCATAATCAACTCCACTTGCTCTTAAATTGGGGCCAGTAAAACCATAGTTCAAAGCCCTTTCAGCACTTATTGCACCAGTATCTTTTGTTCTATCCATAAAGATACGATTACGTTTAAAAAGGTTTTCGAACTCTCGCCAAACTCCTGGAAATTCTTTTAAAAATTTTTCTAATTTTTCAAATGCAACATTGGTGAAATTTCTTTCGAAACCACCAATTCTACCCATATTAGTTGTAAGTCTGCTTCCACAAACTTCTTCATAAATTTCGTAAACGTGTTCACGCCATTGCATCACATACAAAAAACCTGTGTAAGCACCAGCATCTACACCTACAATTGAATTACAAATTAAATGGTCTGTAATTCTTGCCAATTCCATAATAATTACGCGTAAATAGTCAACACGTTTTGGCGTTTCAACTTTCAATAATTTTTCGCAAGTCAAATGCCAACCCATATTGTTAATAGGCGAAGAGCAGTAATTTAATCTATCAGTTAAAGTTGTAATTTGATATAAAGGTCTTCTTTCTGCAATCTTCTCAAATGCCCTGTGGATAAAACCTACAGTTTGTTCGGCACTCACAATTCGCTCTCCATCTAACTCAATAATATTTTGAAAAACACCGTGCGTTGCAGGATGCGTTGGACCCAAGTTAAGCGTGGTAGTTTGCTTTTCTATTGAGCCCTCGGGCAGTTTAATATGATGATGTAATACGTCTGACATTTTATTTTTATGTTACCAACTTGTATATTTCAATTTAAAATCTTAAAGCACTTTATTAGTTTCATTATGCTTTTCATCTTCAGCTATTGTTCCTATAATTGATTTTTCAGTTCCAAAACCCAATGTTCCGCCTCTTCCAAACATTTCATCATCTTTATCAATTCTTGTTTGATCTTCTAATGGAAATTCTTTTCTCATAGGAAAATAATCCATTTCATCAACATTCAAAATTCTAATCAAATTTGGATGTCCTACGAAATTAATTCCATAGAAATCGAATGTTTCTCTTTCCATCCAATTGGCTGCACTAAATAATTTCGATGTAGTGTAAACATCAGTATTTTCAATACTTGTAAACACTTTATATCTTAAACGAACATTATCAGTAAGATTATGCAAATGATAAACAACGGCTAATTCTCTACCTAATTCTTTAGGATAATGAACAGCAGTTAAATCTGTCATAAATCTAAATTTCAACTCTTCATCATCATACAAAAGCTGTAACACTTTTAAGTTCATTTCCTTTGGCGTTTCAAAAGAAAGCATACCAAACTGCTCTTTAAAATTTGACACAGATTCGCCAAATTTTTCAGTTAGTTTTTGTTTTATTATTTCATTATTCAATGCCATAACTATTCATTAATTCTTGATATTTTTCGCTCCCTCTTCTTCTCAATCCTTCATTATGAACTAAATCTTGTATTCTCATTACACCATCAATAATAGCTTCTGGTCTTGGTGGGCAACCTGGTACATATACATCTACAGGAATCACTTGGTCAATACCTTGTAACACACTATAACTGTCGAAAATTCCACCACTACTTGCACAAGCACCAACAGCTATAACCCAACGTGGTTCTGCCATTTGCAAATAAACTTGGCGAAGAACTGGTGCCATTTTTTTAGAAATAGTTCCCATTACCATTAATAAATCACATTGACGTGGACTGAATCCGACACGCTCACTTCCAAAACGAGCAAGATCGTAATGACTACCCATTGTTGCCATAAACTCAATGCCACAACAACTTGTAGCAAATGGTAAAGGCCAAATAGAATTTTTTCGAGCCAAGCCAATCACTCTGTCAAAGCGAGTTGTCATAAACCCTTCGCCATTATAGCTTTCAGGAGCTTCAGCAACCATCATACTATCGGTTAGCTTTGCTTCTTTTGGATGAATATTAAAACGTACTGGTCTCATTTCAATTTGATAATTTGATGATTTGATAATTTGATAATGCAATACTTTTTCATCACTATCACATTATCGTATTTGCTAATTATCACATTAGCTAATCTTCCCACTTCAACGCCCCTTTTTTTATAACATAAACAAATCCTATTACAAAAAATCCTACAAACATTAACACCGCCATAAATGTTTTCCAAGCCATTGTCGGGTCGGCAGCAAAAGTTCTAAAATTTACTGCATAAGGATAAAAAAATATCACCTCTACATCAAACAATACAAATAAAATAGCGATCAAAAAATACTTTACAGCCATTGGACTTCGAGCATCACCATGATGTTCAATACCACTTGCAAAAGTTTCAAGTTTATCTTTTGTTTTACGTTTGGGACCCGTAATTGCAGACAAAGCCAACATTGTTCCAATAAAGCCAATTACAAAAATTAATTGAATTGCAATAGGCAAATAATTGATTGCAGTGCTTGAATTTATATTTAACAAAGAGTGCATATAAAAAATATAGGAACAAAGATAGTTGTGTACATAATACAAATTAAAAAACTCCTTGCAAATACAAGGAGTTTTTCATAATTAATAAAATTTAAAAGCAATTTAAACTTTGTTTGTTATTCTTTGTTGATGAATAGCACCTGTTGGTTTATTTCCACTTGTTGGTTTAGAAGACTTTGGAGAGCTTTCATTATTCCCTTTTTTATCAGAATTCTTTTTTAAAGATTCTCTAATTTTGAGAGTTTGTGGCTCATTTGGGACCAAAAACAATATTTGATCACACACTTCAATTGCCTTTGAATTATCCTTTAAAACATCATTATAATAGCCAAGTTGGACATAGTAATTGTCAATTAATTTTTGTTTGTATTTTGCAGTATCTTTAATTATAAATTCATTTTGTTTGGTCACAGCTTCAAACAATAAGCCAGTAGAGTTAGTTGAATCCACTTTTTTAGCTGATTTTACTACAAATTCATAACCTTGAGGTTTGTCTGGAAATGCAGCTAAGTACTTTCTTGCAATATCCAATCCATATACATAATCCTTTCCCTGAAAAGCTGCATTTGACAATCTGTAATAATCCAATTCACTTGTTGTACCCTTTAGCTCAATTCCTTTTTCAATAGCCTTTATTTGTTCAGCGTATAATTTGGCTTTTCCTAGTATATCAATTTTTTGAGATAAATATTGCAGTTGACCATTTTTACTAGTTTCTAAATCAAATGCTTTATCTAAATAGCTAATAGCTTGTACCTCCATTCCTGGAAAACGAGAAAGCACTTTTACTGCAATATCATAATCTGTTATTAATACTTTATCTGCTGTAGTTGCTGCAAAAAATTTGTCGATATTTGTTTTTGCCTGAATTGAATCATTTAGTTTATCATAATTGTAAGCATATAAAATAGCAACACGAGTTTTACAATCGGAATTTTCTAGTTCTTTTGCCTTATTGATACTTTCTTGATACTTACCTGCACGAAATAAATAATCAGCATAAAAATAGTCGTTGTTGCAATCTTTATCTGAGTATTGCAAATACTTTTCAATATTGTCTTTAGCAATATTTACGTCTCTATTTGAGTAGTAATTATAGTAATCTAGGTAAACAGGTGCAAAAGCAACGTCATTAGCTAAAGCAGCATTAAAATACTGCTCCATAAATGGCTTGTTTTGCTGACTTAAATAAATTTTGCCTGTTAAATAATTTGCTAATGGATTATTAGAATTTCTTGACAAAGCTTCTGTGTAAGCTTTTTGAGCTTCTCCACCAAACTCTCCCCCCAATTTTCTATAACATAATCCCATATAAATAAAACATTCTGTATTTGTTAAATCAATTGTAGCAGCTTGTTTTAATTTTTCAATGGCGTATTCAGGATTGCCAAACTTGCTACCACCATTTGTAACAGAGTGACCAATCGTATTTGCACGACCAATGGCATTTAAAACAACAACACTTGGTTTGCCTTTATTTTTACCTTTTGTTTCTGTAGAAAAAGTTATTGCTTGTTCAAATTTTTGAGAGGCAGCATTCCAATCTGCTCCTTCAAGCAAATCAATATGAGCCATACCAATCCAAATTAAAGGCTCATTAACACCTGCACTTAATGCTTTTTGATAAACTGCTTTTGCACCTGCAACATCATCAACAACTATCATACTTTGACCAAGCCAATAAATTGCACTAGCATCTTTATCATTGGCAGCTACAATTTTTTGAAGCTGTTCTTTAGCTGTTTTGTTTTTGCCATAGTCTAATGCCTTAATAGCATCTGCAACGGTTTGTGCTGTTGTAATAGAAACTGTAAAAATTACTGCTGCAATTACGCTGATTGTTCTTTTCATTTTCTGTTATTTAATTACTCTTAATCTTTTATTTTACTTTGCCTTTTATTAAAACTCATTTTTGCTGGAACCAAGCAAGAACGGCGGAAAATTAGTTGTCCTCGTTCAAAACTCAAAAAATTTGTAAAGCCAGTTCCTAAACCTAACCAATTTTCTTTTACGATAAAGTACAAGGGTCGTGCCAAAGGATATTGACCATACATTAATGTTGCTTGGGAAGCCTTGGCAAAATATCCTTTTTCGTCACAATTCCTACACTCAACCAATGCCAATTTTATTTGTTTCAAGTTGCTAATTTGTCTGCTATCATATCCATTACTAACCCAACTATTTCCAACAAAACCAATAGCGTTTGGCGTTCTTTTAATAGCTTCAATTACAGAATCGCTGCCATTAACTGCAACAACATTATTACCAAAAGCTTTTCCCTTCAAAACACTATCCTGTAAGAACTTTACTGTGCTTGTTGCATTTGTTCCATCAACAATGGCAGTATATTTTTTCTCTCCGCTTAATATTTTTTCAAGATCTTTTATGGTGAAAACGCTGTCTTTATTATTTATATTAACTATCAATGCAACTGCATCATAAGCTATTAAACCAAACTGAGGATAAAAGGATAGTTTACTGTTATAATACTCCCTCTCATTCTTTACCAACCCTCTTGAAACAAGAATTAATCTTGTTGAATCTTTTAACAAATCTTTAAAACAGTCTGCTTCAGATTTATAATAAACATTGATATTAGATTCTGGATAAGCAGATTTATAAACTTTCAGCTGTTCTTCAATTGCTGGCTTAAAGGTTTCATCAACACTAATATTAATTGTTCCTTCTTCTGGAGCATCAACTTTAGCTAGCTGATTATCTTTTTGCTGATTGCAAAACGAAAACATCAATATAAAAACAAATAAAAATAATCTTTTCATTTAATAATCTTTCTTGAACCCTCTATAAAATCTAAATCCACCATATAAAAAACAAATTCCACCAAAGAAATATCTAAAAAATTTATCAAAACTTAGTAGCTGCTCTATTTTAAATTTTTCTGCAAAAACCATTAGAATACCCATTGCAATAAATAAAACAGCCATAGTAATATGTCTTAAAGATTGTAGTGTATTGTAACCGTTTCTTCGTTGATTATCTTCTATCATAAATAATAAGTGTGGCAATTTATAGAAAACAAGGTATATAGAACAATTTAGATGCAGATTCACAGATTATTTTATTCAATAATTTCATAATCTGTAAATCTGCAACGTTTGATGTTAGCTTTTAGTTATTGTTTACAAAGCTTATTGGCATTTTATAGTAAACAGCTACTGGATTTCCATTTTGAGAACCAGCTTTCCATTTTGGCATTCTGTTAATGACTCTCATAACTTCTGCATCTAAATCTTCTCTGCCATTTTGCAAAATTTGAACATTAGAAATACTACCATTTTTATCAACTACAAATTGAGCTAATACAACAAACTTTTCTCCTTCATTAATATCATCTGGCTGGCGAAGATTATTTAACATAAATCTTTTAAGAGCATCTACACCACCAGGAAATTCTGGCATTACAGAAGGATCAAATGTTGGGTCTTCATCAGTTGGTACGATAACATCAGTAGTTCCTTTAACAAAAAGTATAACTTTAGGATCACCAGGTTTTACCCCAACAAACCCAGAATCTTGACCACCATTAGGATTAAATTTTGTACTAATAAAAGATGTGTCAACTTGTTTGTTTTCTGGTATTGTATTTTTAACAAGCGGATCAGGTGTAATAATTGGAGGTGTAAAAGGCACTTCGGCAATTTGCTTTTTTACAAATTGAGATTGTGCCTCTTTGGGCTTGTCTTTTGGTTTATCAATAGGGTGTTTAAAATCCTTTATATCTATTACTTCACCAACTTCTAAAACTACCGTTTTCTTTGGTGTTCTCCAGCCTTGAAGTCCAGCAAATACAAGCACTAGAAGCATTGTGATGCCAATAGATTTTTTTAACCTGTTTGGATATAATTTTCTTAATTGATAAGCTCCATAATCTTTGTTTTTGTTTTGAAAGATGATGTCTAAAATGTCTGCTTTTAAAATGGATTCTGCTTTCATAATAATTTGTTTTGAGTGTGATAAATTGTTTTGAAAACTGCTAGCTGTTTTATTTGAGATGTTAGCTACTGAAATATTCCATAAAAATTATTACGAGTTTTGTTTCGTTAGCAATCGTAAGTTGAACGTGAGTTGAACGCAAGTTTGCAACCTTTCGTAATTAATTTAATAACTTAACGACTAGCGAATACTTGCGAATAAAACTCACGAAACAAACTCACGATTATTTACTTTTGAAAAATGAAAATATTAATGGTTTGTTTGGGGAATATTTGTAGAAGTCCTTTGGCTGAAGGGATTTTACAGCATAAAATAAATAAGAGAGGATTAAATTGGATAGTAGATAGTGCAGGTACAGCAGGCTATCACGTTGGTGAAGCACCTCACCATTTATCGCAGAAAGTTGCTAAACAAAACGGCATTGATGTTAGCAAACAACAATGCCGAAAATTTGTGAGAGAAGATATAATTAGGTTCGATAAAATCTTTGTAATGGATGTAGATAATTACAACGATGTAAAGAAAATTTGTGGTGCAGATTGGAATGAAACCAAGGTTGATTTATTGTTAAATATTTCTCATCCCAACGAAAACAGAAATGTACCTGACCCCTGGTATGGGCAGGAAGATGGATATCATAAAGTTTTTAAAATGATTGATGAAGCCTGTGAAAAAGTGATTGAAAATTTCAGTTAAAATTGAATTCCCAATCGCAATGCAAGTCTTTTGTAATAGTAATCATAAGCATAATCTGTTTTGCCATCAACACCACCAATGCCCCAACTATAAACGTTTTGCTCCACATAGCTAAACTGCTTATAGCTGTATCCAAGCGTTGCTACAAAAAAAGTTTTATTTGCAATTTGTTTCTTTAACCCAAATCCAGCTTCTCCATAAAAAGTTGTGTTTAGTTTAAAAGCATCTTCATTATTCCAAGAATATGTTTTAGGAAAATTAGTAGTTCGCCAAGGAATATTTACACCAGCATCTGCATAAATAAATACATTACTATTTTTTGCTACACTTC
>JANYEB010000010.1 GCA_025363355.1 Chitinophagaceae bacterium
AAAGGAGCAAGTGATGTTATTACAGGTTCTTTCCCAAACCTTAGTGCTGTTTGTAATTATTTGATTGAGCAAAACAAGAATGTATATCTAGGCTGCTCTGCTTGGAAAGACAGATTTAATTTAGAAGATACGCTTTTTGCTGGTGCTGTAATTGACAGGGTGAAAGAACATTTTCTAATTCACTGCGATTCTAGCTTAATGGCAGAACAAATGTATCAACTACATAAAAATGATATGCCACAATTCATTCGAAACACAACACACTGGCATCGTTTAGCAAAACACGGTTTAGAAAAAGATATGGAGTTTTGTGTAACAATTGATGCTGCTAATGTGTTACCAATTTATAAACAGGGAGCTTTATATATTTAGATGAACCTTCTATTTTGTGTTTTGTTTAAAACGTTTTAAACATCGCCTGAAAGTATCCTTATCCAAAAATCAAGGTTTCCGACGTGTTGGAAAGCTCCACAGCTTGAAAAAAGCTTTCGGGAGCATCCGAAATCCCCAACCACTGTTAAAACATACCTTCGGGTATTCCCTAAACCTTCAACAACTAGTAAGACATACTTTCGGGTAAGCCCGAAAGCTTCAACGATTAGTGAAACATACTTTCGGGTAAAACTGAAAGGTCTCAAATATTAAAAAAGAAAGGGGGTTCAAAACATTTTGAACCCCCTTTCTTTTTATCTTTAATAGTGTTACACAACCCCTGTAAACTGTTTTAAAAACCTAACATCGTTTTGGCTATACAATCTTAAATCGTTTACACGATATTTAAGTTGCGTAATTCTTTCTACACCCATTCCAAAGGCAAAACCTGTGTATTTATTACTATCAATACCAAAATTTTCTAGCACTTTAGGATGCACCATTCCACTACCCAGAATTTCTACCCAGCCAGTATGTTTACAAACGTTGCAGCCATCACCTTCACAAATTAAACAGCTGATATCCATTTCAGCACTAGGCTCTGTAAAAGGAAAATAACTTGGGCGAAAACGAACTTTAACATCTTTACCAAACATTTGCTGAACAAAGAAATAAAGCGTTTGTTTAAGGTCGGCAAAACTTACATTTTCATCAATATACAATCCTTCCACCTGATGAAAAAAACAATGGGCTCTTGCACTAATGGTTTCGTTTCTATAAACACGACCAGGACAAATTACACGAATCGGTGGTTTTTGTGTTTCCATTATTCTTGCCTGCACACTGCTTGTGTGTGTTCTTAGCAACCAAGATTGTTCACCAGCTTTTGCATTGTTGATATAGAAAGTATCTTGCATATCACGAGCAGGATGATCTTCAGGCAAATTCATTGCACCGAAGTTGTGCCAGTCATCTTCGATTTCTGGACCTTCTTCAACAGCAAAACCAAGTGTTTGAAAGATGGAAATAATTTGACTTCTAACAAGATTTAAAGGATGTCTTGTGCCAACGATAGCAGGGTTTCCAGGCAAACTCCAATCACTTGAATCAGCAGCAGACTCTTCAGTTCCTTGTGCATTTTCTTTTAAAGTATTATACTTTTCTTCAACAAATATTTTAAAGTCGTTTAGTATTTGGCCGGCTTCTTTTTTCTTTTCATTAGGCACATTCTTCATTTCACCCATCACTGTTTTCATCAATCCTTTTGTGCCAAGATATTTAATTCTAAAAGCCTCCACTGCATCGGCTGTGGTAGCTTCAATAGCAGCAATTTCAAGTTTATAATTTTCTATTTGTTGTAATAGTTCTTCCATTTGGCGAAGATAAGTGTAGGAGGGATTGAATGATGCTGCCAGAACAAAAAAGCCATTCTAGCAGATACTTCAGTAGCTTTTAGTATAAAATTTAATTACTAATGCAAGTAAATACTAATAAACCAATCTTATTAGTTAAAAGAACTTTAATTAATATTGCAATATCTGAAAACAGTGAAAACATCCCAAACAAAATGAATTTAAAAGACCTTGCAAAAGTTTTAAACCTTTCTTCTTCTACTGTTTCAAGAGCCTTGAATGATAGCCACGAGATTAGTATAAAAACAAAGCAAAGGGTTCAGGCATTGGCTAAAGAATTGAATTTTGAACCTAACCCAAATGCAAGCAGTCTTCGTAAACAAAAAAACAAAACCATTGCTGTTGTTGTGCCAGATATTACCAATCATTTTTTCTCTAAAGTAATTGAAGGTATTGAAACCATTGCCCAAGATAAAGGCTATCATATTCTCATCTATTTCACTTTTGAAAGCTATGCTAAAGAGGTTTCTATTTTGAAACATTTATCGAATGGTAGGGTTGATGGTATTATACTTTCTTTATCTGCCGAAACCAATACCTACGAACATATTAAAGAATTAAAAGAAAGAAAAGTACCACTTGTTTTTTTTGATAGAATTTGTGAAGATGTAGAAGCAGCAAGGGTTACAACAGATAATCAAATTGCTGCAAAGAGCGGCACTAAGCATTTACTTGATGCTGGTTGCAAAAAAATTGCTTTCCTTAATTTCTCAACATCATCTGTTACAAGCATTCAAAGAAGGCAAGGATACATTGATGCATTAAACCAAAATAAGATTGAAGTTGACAATTCTCTAATACTTGATTGCACCACTAATAAAGACGAAAATTATCAACTGATCTCTAACTTTTTAATGAAAAGAAGTGATGTAGATGCAGTATTTGCTTCATCTGAAAATTTGGGTACAACAACTTATCAGGTTTGCGAAAGTTTGGGCTTATCTATCCCTAATAAAATAAAAGTGTTGGGCTTTTCAAATATGGCACTTGCACCTTTACTAAACCCTTCTTTTTCTTGCATCACTCAACCAGCATTTGATATTGGTAAAGAGGCTGCTCAAGTTCTTTTTAAATCAATAGAAAAACCAAATATTGATTATAGTGATACTAAAATAATTTTAAAATCAACATTGGTAGAAAGAAAATCGACCAAGCAGTTTGTTTAAAATTATAGTGCCTATTTTCATCTAAAAAATCATTCCGTTTATTGACTTGTTTTAAAACTATAAAAGCATTGTTGGGTGGTAAAGACTACCTTACTAGAATTGTTGGCAATTATGCTAATATTAAAACAATATAAATGTCAAATATTACCCAAGTGGTTAATGTAGATAAAAATCTAAAAACCTTAAAGAGAAGCATTCACGCCACCGATTTTGATCAACTGCTTAGCAGCCGAGGTCCGTTTACAATTTTTGCTCCCTCAGACATTGCATTTGAAAAACTTGAAAAAGGTTTAATAGAAACATTATTAGAGCCACAAAATAGTGTTAAACTATCAAGCTTATTAAGCAACCATATTTTTAATGGTTCTATTGTTTTTGCAGATTTAAAAGATGGAGACAAGCTAACAAGCATCAATGGAAAAGAACAGATGATACACGTAAAGAATGATGCTGTTACTCTAGGCGATACTATTGTTCACGCTAAAGTGAGCAAAATTTCTAACGGCACAATGCATTCGGCTGATACAGTTATTGTGTAATTGATTTTTTGCTATACTACCAATTAAAAACCTCCTTGAAATTTTAAAATTTCAAGGAGGTTTTTCTTTAACAAAAAAGCCCCAAAGCTTTTTAGGCTTCAGGGCTTTTTTTAAGGGCTCTTGTAAAGGGTTTAGAGCTATTATTCCACAATCAATTTTTTAGTATTCTTTCCTTCAGCTGGTAATTATACCATTAAACTAAGCTGTCACAATGGCTGCGAAAGTTTAATTAAGAAATTTGTAAAACATTAATAGCGATTAAACTTAAAAGTTCTTTAAATATTTTAGCCTACATCAATACCTAAACTATCAACTGTTTAGGTATTGATGTATTGCATAGAATCTATTTAAGTATTTCATTACTTCTAAATAGAATAACCAATTAAAACATATCTCTAAATATTAAAACCACAAAAATGAAAAAAATTGCACTCTTTTTAACAGCAATTCTATTGTATTGCTCAAGTGTCAATGCACAAACAACAACCATTACAACAGCAGCACCAGGCAACACTGGCTATGCAGGTGATATTTGGATTGGACCAGGTTCTACAATAACTTTTGTAGTTCAAAACAGTAACAGTCACGATATTATTTTAACAGACATAGAAGACTTTAAATCAACTGCTGGTCCTGGATTTCCAATAAACCCTGCTGGGTTCTATTTGTGGTATTCCGCTACTTCTTTGTCTGGCGGTCCAGGGCAAATTATTCAACCAATATGGTCAAAACTTAGTGCAGATACTGCCACTATTGTAAATATGGTGCCTGGGTACAACACAATATTTTCAAATCTTAACTTTATAATTCCTGCTAATACTACTTACAGATTTGCACTAGAATGTTCAACAGGTTTAGCTTATAGTGGCAATTCATCTCCAAGCATTTTAACCAAAGACAGCGTTAGTTTAATTTTGGGTAGTGCTTCTAATGCTGGGTATGCAGGCAGTTATCCTAATTCATCTTATAATAATTCCTTCTTCACTGGTTCTATTAGTTTTAAATCTGCACTTCCTTGTACCTCTCCACCAAATGCAGGCTCAACAGTTTCTTCTGTAGCTGATACTTGTTCTGGCATTCCTTTTAACTTAGATTTATCTGGCTACACTGGTGGTTTAGGACAAACATTTCAATGGGAAAAATCTTTAAATGGTACAAGCTGGTCGCCAATTGTTGGTGCTACTGCATCTTCTGCAACTACTTCACAAGCATTAAGCAGTTTTTATCGTTGTGCAGTTACCTGCTCTGGAAATACAGCTTATTCTATACCTGCTCAAGTAAATACACCCATTGCTGTTTCAGGAAATTATACTATTAACAAGGCATTGCCTACTGGTGGTAATAATTTTCAATCATTTGCCGATGCTGTAAATTATGTTAGTTGTGGTATAGATGCACCAGTTGTATTTACTGTGGTTCCAGGCTCTGGTCCTTATCAAGAGCAAGTTTCTATTCCTTTTATTGGTGGCACTTCAAGCACCAATACCATTACATTCAAAGGCAAAGGAGAAACACTAAATATGGTTGCTGGCACAACAAGCAATTTGCCAGTTATTACTTTAAACGATGCTGACCATATTATTATTGATAGCTTAATTATTGATTGTTCAACTAGCCCTTATGGTTGGGGGATTTTGCTTACCAATAAAGCAGATAGTAACATAATTAAAAACTGTACTATCATCAACGAATTTGCATCAACCTCAATGTTTGCACATAATGGCATTCTTATCAATGGTTCAAATCAAACGTTATCAGAAGCTGGTAATAATGGCAACTATAATTTAATCTCTAACAATACCATTATTGGTGGAACTTATGGAGTTTATATATGGGGTGCTGGACTTAATAATTCTCAAAACATAGGCAATAAAATAATCAATAACAGTTTCAAGGATTTTTATAGTTATGGTGTAGATATAAACTATGCACCTCAAGGTACAATTATCAGTGGTAATGATTTTATAAGAGCCAATAGATCGAACACAACATTTAATTGTGGAGCTATCTATGTTGGCACAGGATGCTCTAGCACCTTGGTAGAAAAAAATAGAATACATAATTTGTTTGATGCAATGTCTTCAACTGCTGCATCTGTTTATACTATCAATATTAGTGGTTCTGCCACTATTGGTCAAGAGAATCGAGTTATTAATAATATCATTTATAATATGAATGGCGATGAAAATAACTATGGTATTTATAACAATAACGCAAACAATATGCAAGCTTATCACAACACTATTATTTACGATGATAATTCATCTACCATCTCTGGTTCAAGCTATGGTTTGGCACAAGCAGGTGGTGGAACTGGTATTAGTTTTAAAAATAATTTAGTATATATTACTCGTGGTGGAACTGGCAATCAAAGATGTATTAATTATGCTAATAACACTGGTAGCATTATATCTAACCATAATGTTCTTTACGTTAATTGCCCAAGCAATACAGCAGCAAAAATTGGTTTATATGGCAACACAAGTTTTACAACTTTAGCAGATTGGAGATTGGCTAATAATGCCACTTTCGATCAGCAATCAGTTAGTGTACATCCTGTATTTAGCAGCACACCAAATGAATATATCCCTACAGCAGCAGCTATAAATGATATTGGAGAAAATGTTAATGTTACTGAAGATATTTTGGGCATTAGCAGAAGCAATTATCCAGACCCAGGAGCTTATGAGTTTACAGCAGCCGCTTGTAACAATTCTATTACTCCAGGTGTTGCAGTAGCATCTGTAACAAATATTTGCCCCGATAAACCATTTGCTCTTGAATTAACTGGTAACAGTTTAGGTGCTGGGCAAAACTATCAATGGCAATCATCTACCAACAATACAAGTTGGACTAACGTCGGCAATGCTTCTCCTAACTTATTACTATCAACTTCGCAAACAAGTTCCAATTATTATCGTTGTGCTATTCAATGTGGCACTGGGGCATTTGTTTATTCAACAACAGTTCAGGTAACTACACCATCATACTTATCTGGTGTATTTACTATCAATCAAAATGCTGCTGCAAGTAATACCAATTATCAATCATTTACTGCTGCTATCAACGCTATTCAATGTGGTATTAATAGCCCAGTGGTATTTAATGTGGTTGCAGGAACTGGTCCTTATGTAGAGCATTTTACAATACCACAAATTGCTGGTAGCTCGGCAATAAATACTTTAACCATCAATGGTAATGGCGAAACTTTAGAATATAGTTCTGCAGATGCAAGCAACAGAACTGCTGTTATTTTAAATGGTGCAGACCATATTATTATCGATAGTTTAAATATCAATGTTGCATCTGGCACATATAGTTGGGCAATGCTGTTTACTAACCAAGCTGATAGTAATATTATTCGTAAATGCACCATTATTGGTAACACAACTGTTACTAACCAAAATTCAATGGGCATCATCTTCAATGGTTCAACCACTGCTTTAAATGTTGCAGGCAATAATGGTAATTACAATACTATTTCTAATAACACCATCATTGGTGGTAACTATTCGGTTTATATGTATGGCACATCTGGCTCTACCACACAAAACCTAAACAATACTATTAAGAAGAATATTTTTAAAGATATGTACACGTATAGCATATACGCATCATATCAACCAGCAGGTTTAATTATTAGTGGTAACGATTTTTCTAGACCAACTAGAATAAACACAAGCTCAGCTGGTGGCGTTTATATTAATACAGGAACTTTTGGTGCATTGATAGAAAAAAACAGCGTTCACAATTTGTTTGATGCACAATTAACCAGCACACAACAGAGTTATGGATTCTTTATTGGCTCAGATCCATCTGCTGCAAAAGCAAATCAGGTTATTAATAACCTTGTTTATAATATGAATGGTAATGGTTCTATTACTGGCATTATGTGCACGTTTGGCAATAACTGCAAAATCTATCATAACACCATTGTATTAGATGATCAAGCAGCTACTACCACTAGCAATGCCACAACTTTGGGTATTAGCCAAAGAACACAAGCAACAGGTATTGATATCAGAAATAATCTCATCTTCATCAATCGCTCTGGAATCAGTACAAAAAATTGTTTAGATTATGGTTCAACTGCATCATCAATTATCAGCAATCATAATATTTTGTATATGGCTTCTACTGGTGGCACATCAAACAATATTGGTGCTGTTCAATCATCACCATATACAACACTTGCTAATTGGCAAACAGCAAATACCAATGCTTATGATCAACAAAGTGTAAGTGCTAATCCAATATTTGCAAATACTGCAATAGCCAACTATCAACCAACAAATATTTTACTGAAGAATATTGGCGATAGTTTGGGCATCACAACAGATATTATTGGTATTACAAGAAACGATACAACGCCAGATGCTGGTGCCTATGAGTTTGGTGTGATATTACCTGTAACTTCTCTTAGTTTAAAAGGTGAAAGAGTGGGTAGCATTAATAAAATTCAATGGACAACTTTAACCGAAAACAATTGTCTTGGTTTTGATTTACTACGTTCAAACACCAATAATGGCAATGATTTTAGCAGTGTTCGTTTTGTAAACTCAAAAGCAATTAATGGCAATAGCAATTCATTACTATCTTATTCTTTTGATGATGCTGCTGCAATTGCTACCAACACTTATTACAAGTTAAAACAAGTAGATAAAGATGGCAAGTTCTCATACAGCAATACTATTGTAGTGAAAGCTACAAAAGCAGCTGCATTAGAAATTGTATCTATGTATCCCAACCCTGTGGCTAATCAGTTAAACGTGGTGATATCATCTCCTATTTATCGCAAAGCAACAATTGTAATTGCCGATGTTTATGGTAAAAATATCATCAACCAAAATGTTAGTTTAAATGCTGGCGATAATACTGCTGCTGTAATAGTTAACCAATTAGCAGCCGGAACTTATACCTTAAAACTAATTTGTGAGAATGGTTGCGAAACAACTGTGAAGAAATTTGTGAAGAGATAAACAATATTAAATCCTAGAAAAAACATTAAGCCGCCTAAAGGAAATTTCTTTTGGGCGGTTTTGTTTTTGATGGAACATTGATGATACGCCCGCCTGACCAAACGGGCAGGGATTGAAATGATTTGCACTAATGAATTGGTGAATTATAAGAAAGCGGTCATTGCGAAGGTTCTTGCCTGAAGCAATCTCTACAAGACTGTTAGATTGCTTCGTTGGGCACGAACCCAATCTCGCAAAGACATTCAAAGTGTTTTCAAAAAACAACTTCCTCAAATATCAACAAAAAACCTCCACCCTAAGAATAAGGCAGAGGTATTTTTAAATCACTAAAAAGTATCAAAGTAAGAACACAAAGTTTATCCATTAGCAGGTGGTGTCGCATCTTTTTTGGCTTTAGCTGCTGCACGTTTTGCCTGTCTT
>JANYEB010000014.1 GCA_025363355.1 Chitinophagaceae bacterium
AACTTTATAACTTGTGATAAATAAGAATCTTTTGCAGCGTGAGAAACAGTAACTTTTATAGAACCATTGCCGTTGATTGCACCTGCAATTACTTTATCTCCTTTTACTTTTTGTACTGGTTTGCTTTCGCCTGTAAGCATAGATTCATTGAGGTAACTTTCGCCTTCTAATATGATTCCATCGGCTGCAACTTTTTCTCCTGGCTTTACTAAAATAATATCGTTTTCTTTTAGCGTATCTGTCTTAACATCTTTAACTAAATCAGGCATTACAAGGTGTGCATCTGCTGGCATTAATTGTACTAATAATTCCAATTCTCTTGATGCACCTGCAACAGATTTCATTTCTATCCAATGTCCCAAAAGCATAATGAGAATAAGGGTTGCAAGCTCCCAGAAAAAATCCATTCCCTGCAAACCAAATACAATGGCAACACTATAAATATAAGCAACTGTTATAGCAAAGCCAATCAAAAACATCATACCTAAATTCTTTGCTTTAGCTTCATCAACAAGCCCTTTTAAAAAAGGAAAACCACCGTAAAAAAATACGATGGTTGATAATGCAAATAATATGTATTGCGAGCCTATGAACTGCCAATGAACACCCATAAAATGTTGTATCATTTCGGATAACAGGATTATGGGAATAGTAAGAATCAGCACTACATAAAACCGCTTTTAAAATCGGCAATCATTCCATTATGATGCGAACCTGAGTGATTGTTTTCTGCTTTTGTTAATACTAATGTCATCCCACAAATGGGACAACTACCTGCTTCATCCTCCATAATTTGAGGGTGCATTGGGCAGGTATATTTTTGTTGTTCCATTTGTTTTAAATTATGTGTTTAAAGTAGTTTAAAGTCAACCTAATTTTTTTCATTAATTGTATAATGTCCTGCCTTGTTCAATTGGGCTTGCAGTTCACTTATATCAATAGCTTTGCTCATTGTAAGTATTGCTGTTTGGGGATGCAAATGAACTTCCGCTTCCTCAACATCGGTATTTTGAAGCATTCCTTTTAACTCATATTCTTTTTTCATTTTGCAAGTTTTAATTGTGAAAGAAATTTCACTTAGTAAAGTTTCAGCTCACTAACATCAAATAAATTACGCAACTCTATAAAAGATTTATATCATTTACAGTTTAATCAATGAACTATTTGCAGCACTTTTTTTGAAAGAAAGCTTTGTATATCCATTGTAGGAATTTCATTTTATTTGTTTAATGTAAAAAGCATTATTGCACTCATTGCAATCATTAAAGCATCTTCAATAATTGTAACTGTACTCATTGGCAAATTAAACACTGCACCAAGACAAGCACATTGAATTTTTTGTTTATTGAGAACACTTTTAAGAACGCCAACAATGCTAATACTCATTACAACGAGTGTAATAAAATTTATGATAAAAGGATTGAAATTGATAGTGTAAGCAACGCCTAAACCCAACTCGATAAAAGCATATAAGTAAGCCCAAACTGGAATTTGTTTTGCAATAACATCGTACATTCTATAACTGTCTGCAAAGCCTTTTAGATTAAGCATTTTGAAAAAAGAAAATACTAAAAAGAAGCCTGCCATAAAGTATTGCATAAAACTCATCAGCCCATTGTTGTTTGTATAAAAACTGATTAGGCTACTTATTAAACTGATGTAAAAAAAGATTAGTAAAATGGGTTTATATGTTTCTATCCAAGAAGCCTCAACCCCAGCCCCCTCTCCTACAGAGAGGGGAGAAGCAATTTGATATTTACTTGCTGCTCCTCCTAATGCGTTTTGAAAATCGGATAATGCAATATGTTTATCCATTGTTATTGTTGCTGTGTTATCTGCTTTTGAAACATCTACTGCTGTTACGTTTGGCAACATTAGTAAACTGCTTTTTACTTTGGCTTCGCAACTGCCACAAGTCATTCCTGTTAATTGATAAGTGTGTGTCATTTGTATATTTATTTTTTGAAACACAAAACTGCACCAGTTTAAAGCCTTAGCTATTGCGTTATTTTGGGAATGATTTGTAAGATTTACAATGCTTCAATTTGTTTCCTTTTTTTATCTTTTAACTGCTTAAAATAGGTTGGCGTAAAGCCTGTTACTTTTTTAAACTGATTGCTTAAATATGCTACGCTGCTATAATTTAATTGGAATGTAATTTCGCTTAAGCTTAGTTCGTTATACATCAACAATTCTTTTACCTTTTCTATTTTTTGTGCTATAAAATATTGCTCGATGGTTGTGCCTTCTACTTCTGAAAAAAGATTACTTAATGTGTTATAGTCTTGCAGTAAATGTGTAGAAAGGTAGCCAGATAAATTTGTCTGTAGTTCGTTGTTTTTATAATGAACAATATCTACAATTAAGTTTTTTACCTTCTCTATTGTTTTACTTTTTTTATCATCTATCAACTCGAAACCCAATGAATATAGGTGTTTTGCTAATGTATCTTTTTGCGTTTTTGTAATACTTTCTTTTATTTCTACTTCGCCCAATTGAATTGATAATGGGTTAAGTCCAAGTTTTTCTAACTTAGACTTAACCACCATTATACAGCGACCACACACCATATTTTTGATGTATAGCTTCATATAACAATATTTTTTATTTTAAACTTAAATCTCATTTTAAAACGTATTGAAAAAATTATACTCCAATCTTAATAAAAACCCATTGGGTGCAGTACGAAGCATATTAGAATATAATTCTTGGCGATAACCAATATCAACTCGCATTTTGCTTTTAATAATTAGCTGTGCAGATGGAGCAATATCTAAAAAAGACTTCCCATTTGGGGTTAGTATTTGCCCTAAAAACTCGCACATTAAATTTAAGTTCGGTTGTGCATAGTCCTTATACTTTTTGGGTAACATTAGCTTGCCAATAGATATAGTGTAATTTGTTGCATCATTTGATTGAGTGCTTGGAAATTTATTATTACTGCTATTATCGAATGCCTTTGAATAGCTAACACTTGAGCTAATGGCTACTTTGTGCAATAATTGTGTTGCCACTATTCCTGCCTCATAGCCTGTATTATGTCCATATAAATTAATTTCTTCTTGATGAATGTCGGAGTTATTAAAACTATATCTACCATAAGCTGCCATTCTAAAATGGCGTTGTACTTCATCTTTATTTAGAAATTTATATTTAAGATATATAGAACCTCCCTCTGTTATCAAACTACTGCTTCGATTGCTTAAAAATGCAGTTGTGTGCAGCATAAACTTATTGTTAATACCATACATTAATTCGGGCATAAGATGAAAGTTTATACCACTAACATCTTTTTTATTCATTGCTGACGCAGCCAATCTAATACCTAAATTATTAGTTGCCATATTGCTTGCAGGTTCTGCAAATAAAAATAATTCTTGTGTGTAGGCTTCAGAAAAAACAACTAAAACAATTAAAAATATTATTAACTTTTTCATAATTGCTATAATTGAATTACATTAACAAATGATGGGTTTAATTTTAGCTTGTGTTTATTGAAATCTTTTTCTGCCGTAAAATTTTTATCTATAATTTGAAAATTTATTGAACCATCAAGCACCTTAGTATTGGCATTAATGATGTAGTATGAAATGCCATTAAACTGGAAAGTATTTTTATCGGCAATTGACACATTATTAAAATTTGAAGTAAAAGATAATTTAGCAACAGAAAAACCTGCTTTTTTAACTGACTTTTGTAAATCGTCCAAAACAACATTGCTGTTTTCTTTAAATGTAATTTGATAGGTAGCTGTTTCTACATTTGGTTTTATATCTTTAATGAAGGGCAATTTTTCTAAAGATTTTTTAACGGATAAATTACACATACTGCAAGTAAGTCCACTAGCTTGAAGTGATGCACTTGTTATTTGTGAAGTAGCTGTAATGCCTATAAACACCACTGTTGCCATAAATATTATTTTTTTCATTGTATAAGTTTTAAAAGGCGTAACCATAAAAGCTACGCCTTTAGTATAAATTATTGTTTAATCGTTTCTTGCACTTTACCACAGCTTAACATCATTGAACCATAGTAAGGATTTTTGATTGCAGCATCTTTGCTTAACCAATTTGCACCTTTTCCATCATTATACATTGGGCAATGGTCGTAGTAAATTGTTGTGTTTGCTTTTGCTGTTTTTAGTAGTTGATACATTGCTGTTGATAGTGAAGAAAAATGCTCTCTTTGGTGTGCAATATCTTTGCTTTCGCTGATGTGTTCCGCGTGAAGTTTTAACTCACTTTCTACTTTCATATACGCCATATGATTGTCGCCTAAAGTTTCCATTTTGATTGCATTGATTGCTTTTAAAAGTATCGCTGCTTTATTGGCTGCAATGGTTGCATCGCTTTTTATTAAAGCATCTTTTAAATCGAAATAAGAATCGTACACAGTTTGTAAACTACTTAGCTTTGTATCGTCTTTTTTTACTGTTTTCTCAGTAGTTGTTGTAGCTGTTGTGGTGGTTGGTATTTTTATTTCTTTTTTATCGGGTCTATCGTATTGGCAACAGCCTGGTAAATTGTTATATGCTGCATTGGGTGCTGCAAAAACTGTATTGTCGTAACCTGCAAGTGCAATTCTTTTTAGCACTTCGTTTAGGTTAGTAGTTTTTGTGTTGTAAGTGATTGTTGCTTGTTTGGTTTCATCGTTCCAAACTGCTTTTGCTGTGCCTTTTTTATTGGCTGCTTTTTCGATTGTAGCTTTGCACATATCACAATTTCCCCAAACTTTTACTGTTTCTGTTTTAGGGTTTTTTATTTGAGATTGGCAAGCTGTGAAAGTGAATAATGCAACGATTGCCATTAATATTTTTGATTTCATTTTAACAAATTTTAAGATGATTAATAAAGTGAATAAAAACACTTGAAGCCGAAGCACTTTTAAAGTGTCGGCAAATAAGAGAATATATTAATATATTAAATTAAAAAAACGCAGTTAAGCAGATGAAGTCTTTGCTTGTGGATGGGAGGTGGTGGATGAATAATAGTAGCAGTTTCGATGTTATGAGAAACTGTGACAAAATCATAAGAAATGAAAACTGGAATTGTTACTTCTGCAAAGAAGTTGGGAATTTCAACAGAGGCTTTTGTTTGGTTGTGCTCTCTTTTTAGTGAAACGTATTTGTGTTCGTCTTGGCAACAGCCTTTGGATTTGGCTTTTGTCATTCCACACTTTTCACATTTATTATTGCTTGAATGATATATGCTTGAACCCATATATTCACCCATACAATAGTGAGAGTGTATAGTAGCACCCACAGTTGTAAGACTGTAAATAATTAAAAAAAATATGGCTACTAATTTTTTCACTAGTGCAAAGTTATAATAGATTGTTGTTTGAATATGTTAAAAATCTTGAAGCATTTGTTAAGTGCTTCAAGATTTCATATTATTGATTACATTTTCATTCCTTTCATATCACACATTCCTTTCATTGACTTCATAACGTTTGTGTGTGGGTGCATTGCATTCATCATCATTTTACATTTGGTTGTATCGTTGTTACACATTTCCATTGTTTTACCCATCATTTTTTTGCACATAGCTGAATCTGCTTTGCACATATCCATCATTTTATCCATCATATTATCGCCACTCATATCCATTTTATGTGGATGTTTTGTTTTCATAGAGTCCATTACTTCACTCATATAAGCATCGTTGCTCATTAATTGAGAAATAACTTTTCCTCGTGTTTCTGCATTACTTGTCAGATTATCAGTATTTGCTGTTGTGCAATTTGTTAGTGAAAGCGTACCTGCAATAGCAAGTATGGCAATTAATATTTTTTTCATTTTTTTGTTTTTGTTGTGAAAGAATTTTCACAATGCAAAATTGATTTCTGAAATGCTATTGAAATTATGCAATTAAAAAAAATAATTGTAAGATTTATTGATATTGCGAATGCGACAATCATCAGTTTTTACAAAACTGATTAGCAAAACATTTCTTCTGCAATAGCAATACTTTCTGGTTTGCCAACATCGATGAATTTATCTTGAGAATGGTTGAAAGCATTGATAAAATTATCTTTCATTAAATCTAAATAAACATCCACCATCGAAAATTTACCTTGTTGTTTTATTAAAGAAAACATTTTTTTATTGATAATGTGGATGCCACTAAAAGCAAGTTTTGTGTGTTGGGTTTCATCAAAAATTTTAATGCCTTTTAGTTCATTTGTTTTAGTATTTATCCAACCACAAAGTCTATTTTGATTATTAAAAACGAAGTAGCGTGATGTTGTTCTATTGGTTACTGCCAATGTTGCTAAAGCATTTGTATTAATGTGTTGTTGAAACATTTGTTGAATGTTCAAGTCAGTCAAAATATCAACATTCATTATTACAATATTCTCTGCATCGTCAAACAATGGAATGGCTTTCATTAATCCTCCACCAGTTTCTAAAACTTCGCTTGTTTCATCACTAATTAAAACGCTGCTTCCCCAACCGTTATTTTCATTTACAATATCAATAATTTGATTGGCAAAATGGTGTACGTTTACTATAACTTTATTGATGCCAAAACTCTGCAAGTATTGAATATTATGTTGCAATAAAGTTTTGCCATTTACTTGTGCTAAAGCTTTAGGATGCTCGTTAGTAAAGGGTTTTAGGCGAGTGCCTAAACCTGCTGCAAAAAGAAGAGCTGTATTGGTAATTGTCAATTGTTAATGATTAATTGTTAATGAATACTTTTTGGTTTTTGCTTTTAACCTTTTACTTCACCCAATTATGAGAATTTGTATGTTCCAATTCCACTTTCAAATTATATTTATTTCTCAAATGTCTTGCCGTTTGTTCAGCAGCATATACGCTTCTATGTTGTCCACCTGTGCAACCAAAATTTATTTGCAAATTTTCAAAATCTCTTTGCAAATAATCTTCAACAGTAATATCAATTAAATCCCAAACGCTGTTTAAAAACTGATTCATTTTTGTTTGCTGTTCTAAAAAATCTTTAACCGATCTGTCTTGCCCCGAAAGTTTTTTATAAGGCTCAAATCTTCCAGGATTTAAAATGCCACGCATATCAAAAATATATCCTCCACCATTTTCAGATTTATCTTTTGGCAACCCTTTTTTATAACTAAAGCTATTGATGCGAATTTTTAGTTTAGTATTTTCTGTGGCTTGTTGTGGTGTAAATTTTTGAATAATCTCATCACTAATTACAACATCTAAAACCCTGTCAAATTCTGGGGTTACAATGCCTATTTTTTTGTTTGCTAAAAAGTATTTTAAATTATTTAATGCCAAAGGAATGCTTGATAAAAAATGTGCTTTGCGTTCAAACAAACCTCTAAAACCATAAGCACCCAACACTTGTAATAATCTTATTAAAACGTAACCATTATATTGACTTATGAATATACTTTTATCAATAGGTTTTGGCAAAAGATGGTTAATTTCTTCAATATAATAATTCAACAAATCATCTTTCCACTCTTCACTTAACTGTGCTTTTGCTTGCCACAATAAACTGGCAACATCATATTGCAAAGCACCTTTCATTCCACCTTGATAATCTATAAATGTTGCTTGATTATTTTCAAGCATAATATTCCTGCTTTGAAAATCCCTAAACATAAAATACTTGTGTTCTGTATGGCTTAAATAAGATGCTATTGCCTCGAAATCATCGAGTAATTGTTGTTTATCATAAGGCTTTTGAAGCGTGTCGAGAAAATAATATTTGAAATAAAGTAAATCACTAAGTATGGCTTGTTTGCCAAATTCTTTTGCAGTAAGGCATTGGTTATAGTCTAAATTTTTATCGCCAATAATTTGAATTTGTGCAAGCTGTTTTAAACTTGTTTTAAAAAGATTAAATACTAATTCATTATGTCCTTCTGCTCCAAGTTTATCAAGTAAACTTTCGCTTCCAACATTTTTTTGCAGGTAAGCAGTTTGTTCTTCATTGGCAATATATACTTCAGGCACAGCTAAGCCCAATTGATGAAAATGCTTTGTAAAATAAATGAATGCCTGGTTTTCTTTTACATTAAGATTATAAGTTGCAATTACAGTTTCTGCTTCACCAATCACTTTAAAGTAAATTCTATCGCTACCACTTTGAGGGATTTTCTCAACATTAATCGGTTTAACTCCTTTCCATTTTTTATAGAGAGAATGAATAATTGCTATTTGTTCTTGCATAATTGCAACGAAAGTAAATAAGTAGTTTGAATTAAGATTTTATTGATTGAATTTATAGTTTTGGCTATCGTTTCCATAAAAACTTAAAAGCTTTGTAAATACAAAGCCAATTTGCCTTAATTTCACGCCCTAAAACAAAACCGAACAATTGAGATTGTATAAGCAAAATCAATCTTAAATAAACTTAATATTTTATGGCTGAAGTGATTTTAATGCCCCGATTGAGTGATACAATGACCGAAGGTGTAATTGCATCGTGGAATAAAAACGTTGGAGATACAGTAAAAAAAGGGGATTTATTGGCTGAAATTGAAACTGATAAAGCTACCTTGGAATTAGAAAGTTATCAGAATGGAACTTTGTTGCATGTGGGAACTGGAAAAGGTGGCAAATTACAAGTAAATGATTTATTAGCCATTATTGGTAAAGAAGGTGAAGATATTTCTGCATTACTTTTAGGAAAAGTCGAAACTCCAAAAGCAGTTGAACAGGCAACTCCCAAGGCAGAACCTGGAGTTGAGTCTACACCAACTGTAGCAGCTACTGCTGCATCGGTAGATTATTCTACGATGGAAGAAGTTGTTTTAATGCCAAGATTAAGTGATACAATGACTGAAGGTGTTGTTGCAGGATGGCAAAAAAAGGTTGGTGATGCTGTTAAAAAAGGAGATGTACTTGCAGATATTGAAACAGATAAAGCAACAATGGAATTGGAGAGTTATAAGGATGGAATTTTATTATATCAAGGTGCAAAAGCTGGAGAAAAGATTCAAGTGAATGATTTGCTTTGTATCATTGGTAAAGAAGGTTTAAATATTGATGAAATTGTTGCAGGATTAAAAGGAGGAAGTTCTACTAAACCTGCTGTTGCAACTCAAGAACCTGCCAAAGCAGAGGCTGCAAAAGCAGCTGAAACTCATATACCTATTGCAACACAAGAAGCAGTGGTTAATGAAGGTCGAATTTTCGCCTCTCCACTTGCAAAAAAAATAGCATCTGAAAAAGGTGTTGATTTAAAGTATATAAAAGGAACTGGCGATAATGGAAGAATTGTGAAAGCTGATATTGACAATTACGTTCCGCAAGTTCAATGTGCTGAACAAGCCAGTGCAACTTCTCAGCCAACAAACGACAAACCACAAACTACGACTAGTTTTACAGATGCTCCTGTTTCTCAAATGAGAAAAGTGATTGCAAAACGTTTAAGTGAAAGTTTATTTACTGCTCCACATTTTTACTTAACAATGAGTATTGATATGGATGCTGCTGTTGCTTCTCGTACAAAATTAAACGCTGATGGCAAAACAAAAATTAGCTTTAATGATATGGTGCTAAAAGCAACTGCAATGGCTCTTAAACAACATCCAAAAGTAAATAGCAGTTGGATGGGAGACTTTATAAGAACCAATAATAACATTAACATTGGTGTTGCTGTTGCTGTTGAGGATGGACTACTTGTACCTGTTGTAAAAAATGCTGATGCATTATCATTTACTCAAATTGGTGTACAAGTAAAAGATTATGCACAAAAAGCAAAAGATAAAAAACTACAGCCTAGCGATTGGGAAGGAAATACTTTTACTATTAGTAATCTTGGAATGTATGGTATAGATGAATTTACAGCAATCATTAATCCTCCAGACAGTTGTATTTTAGCAGTTGGTGGTATTAGTCAAGTTCCTGTTGTTAAAAATGGAGCAATTGTTCCAGGAAATATTATGAAAGATACTTTAAGTTGCGATCATAGAGTTGTTGATGGAGCAACAGGTTCTGCTTTCTTGCAAACATTAAAAAGCCTATTAGAAGAGCCTTTAAGAATGTTGGCTTAATAATTTTCAACCTTCAAATAGGTAAAAAAGAGGCTGTCTTAGGTTTTTTAAGGCAGCCTCTTTTTATTGTATATATCAATTTCATCAGAAATGATATTACTTTTTTATTAACGATAAAAATTCATCAACAAGCAATGTTTGAAAAGTTTAGAGCTAATGCAAACATTGTTAAGTGATGGGACACATCAAACCCCAAATTATTAATAGAATATAAAAATTAAGCCTTATTAATAGTCTGGAAACTTAAACTATTAATAAGGCAATATATTCTAAGAGATAATGCTCTTGCTTCTTTTATGAAACCACGATTGATTTAGACTTAATCTTTTAACTGATAAATTTCTTTTGTATTTCTACCAAACCCATCATAATCTAAACCATATCCTACAACAAATTTATTGGGTATAGAAATACAGCAATAATCTATAGTAAGTGGATGAACAGTGGCTTCTGGCTTGTGTAACAGCGTTGCTATTTTTAATGATGCTGGTTGTTGATTAACAAGTTGTGGAAGAAATGAATGCAATGTTTTACCAGTATCAATGATATCTTCTAAAACAATAATGTGCCTGTCTTTAACATTAGAATCTAATCCAATAGAAGTAATAACGTGCCCTGTAGATTGTGTGCCTTTATAAGATGCTAGCTTAATAAAACAAATTTCTGCATCAACAGTAACTTGCTTAAACAAATCAGCAGCAAACATAAACGAGCCATTTAAAATAGAAATAAACAAAGGTTTTTTGTCTTGATATTCTGCATTAATTAATGCGGCAATTTCTTTTATTTTTTCTTGAATTGTTGCTTCAGAAATAAAAGGAACAAAAGTTTTATCAAGCACTTTTAACTCGTTCATAATTTAATTGATTGTTGATGTATTTGTTGATGATGTTGCTATTGCTAAACTCATTTTTGGTGGCACAAGAGCTTTGCTTCTTAGATATATTTTCTCTCCCAATATAGGGTTTAATTTTTTATGTGTGCTGTTATATTCAACCAGCATATCCATTCTAACACCTTCTTTTTGTGCAATGTCGTGTAAAGATTCATTAGCTACTGCTATATGAAAATCGGTTATCCCTTTTTTTTGTTTTTTTTCTAGAAAGATAAGTTGATTTTTATCTAAAATCTCAACTTCATCCAAATCATTTATCTCAAGTATTTTAGCAAGTGTAATATTATTTGTTTGAGCCAAAGCTAACATTGACGTGCCTTCTGAAGCATACATTACTCTACAACCATTAATATTAAATATACCTTTAGGGTAATTTTCAACTGCTACTTTTTTATCGCTAATTTTAGATACAGTTTCTACTTCATCCTTTTCATCTTCTACTACAGTAGTTATAATTGTAGTTCTTTCAACAGCAGTTTTTGCCAAAGAAGAATCAATACTATTAGGTGCTTTATTAAGTGCAATATAAGTGTATTGGTTTAAGTTGTAATCGCTAATTACTTTAATCAGCATTTCAGGATAATTTTTCTCTGTAGCATATCCTGCTTTCTTTAATCCATAAGCCCAAGATTCAAAATCTGTTGGATTTAGTGAAAATAAAGATGCGTAGTGTGGACGTGATTTTAAAAAGTCTGAATGATCTTTATATGATTCTGCAACTGTGTTATATTTTCTAAAACACTCTTGTCTTGAATCGTCATCGTGGTAAACTTTTTCACCATTCCAATCTAACTTACACTTAATCCCAAAATGATTATTTGACTCTTTGCTTAAATCACTTTCCCCAAACCTGGATTCTAAAATACCTTGTGCTAACGTTATAGCAGCAGGAACACCACTACGTTGCATTTCGGTGATTGCAATTTCTTTGTATTTTTCAACATAAGCTATTCCTTTTTCTTTTTGAGAGAAAGAAAATGTAGTTGAAAGTAGTGCTAGTAAAAATAATAATTGTCTCACTGTTCTATTTCTTTTTTATGAGCATTAAACCATCTCTTATTGAAAGAATAATTTGCTCGGTTCTTGAATCATTTGCCACGTGCATATTGAAATCGTTGATAGCTATTGCGTTTTTACCTTTTATTTCTATATCTAAAACTTGTCCGTGAAATAAAACATTATCTGCAATTATCAAACCTCCATCACTTAGCATTGGTAACACTATTTCGTAATATTGAGTATAGCTTGTTTTGTCAGCATCTATAAAAATTAAATCCCATTGCTTGTTTAGTGTTGGAATTATATCAAGTGCATTTCCAAGGTGCAAAGTTATTTGGTTTTTATTTCCCAAAATGCTAAAATTTGTTAAAGCTGTTTTAGCATCTTCTTCTCTTAATTCAATAGTGTGTAGTTCTCCATCAGCTTGCAATCCTTTTGCTAAACACAAGGCACTAAAGCCTGTAAAAGTACCTATTTCTAATATATTCTGGGGTTTAGTTAACTGACTGATAAATGTTAAAAATTTACCCTGAACCCAACTACTCAACATATGTTTATGAGAATGATGCTTTAAAGTATCATTGTATATTTCAAGCAATTTTTCATCTTCAATTGAACTAAACTTAGAAACATATTCTTCTACAAGTGGATTAACTAACTCCATAAATATTATTATTCGTAGATGACTTTTTTGATATGATGAATAGGAAGACAAATGTTAAAAGTCCGTTGATTATTACCAGCTCATTTCCTATTTTATATCCACTGAAACAAGATTGTGATAGCGAACTTAAACCTAAAGAAATGTGCAGTTTCTTCTCATACCATTCTGGGCTACTTAACATATCAATCACTAAAGACAGTGTTGGTGCAAGGATACAAATGAACCAAATGAATTTCTCTTTTAAAACTCTTTTAGTTAGAATACCAAATGAAAATAAACCCAGTAATGGACCATAGGTAATGCCTGCAAATTTTAAAATAAAGTCAATAATTAATTTATCGTTCATTGCTTTAAAAACAAGCACCAATAAAAAGAATATAATAGCAAAAGTGAGATGCACTTTTAATCGTTTTTTTCTTTTTTCAGATTCGTCTAAACTGCTTTTATTCATTTTTAAAATATCAATACAATAGCTCGATGTTAATGATGTAATGGCTCCATCCACACTTGGAAATAATGCTGAGATTAATGCAATGATGAATACGATGCCTATTGATGCCCCAAATGTGCTGTTTAAAGCAATTGTAGGGAATAAATCGTCTGGGGCTACATTGCCAATTCCTTTGCTGCTAGCATATAGGTATAAAATGCCTCCTAAAAAAAGAAACAAAAAGTTTACTAGAATAAGCACCGATGCAAAAGTTAGCATATTTTTTTGCGAGTCTTTCAATGTTTTTACACTGATGTTTTTTTGCATCATTTCCTGATCTAAACCAGTCATTGCTATTGCAATAAACATTCCACCTAATATATGTTTTAAGAAGAAAGAACCAGCCTTATAATCTGTATTAAATACTTTAGTGTATCCTTTATCATTCATTAACTGCAAAGCAGTTGAAAAATCGATTCCTAATGATTTAATGATAACAAAAATGCAGGCAACAAGACCAACTAACATTCCTGTAGTTTGTAGTGTATCTGTATAAATAATTGTTTTAACACCACCTTCGAAAGTGTATAATAAAATCATCAACAAAATTACAATTGCAGTTACAAAAAAAGGAATACCCATCTTATCTAAAATAAATAGTTGCAGAATGTTTATTACAAGATAAAGTCTGGCAGTTGCACCTATTGTTCTTGATAAAATAAAAAAAGCAGCTCCAACTTTATAAGCAGTTACACCATATCGTTTTTCAAGATAAGTATAGATGCTTGTTAAATTAAGTTTATAGTATAAAGGAAGCAGTACAAAGGCGATGACCAGATAGCCTAAAAGATAACCTAATACTACTTGAAAGTAATAAAAATTTCCACTTCCTACACCACCAGGTACACTTACAAATGTTACTCCACTAAGCGATGTGCCAATCATTCCAAAAGCAACTAGCATCCAGTTGCTATTTTTATTTCCTATAAAAAAAGAATTATTATCACTTTTGCGTGATGTATACCAAGCCACACCAAGTAGTATTCCAAAATAGGCAATAACAAATATTAATAAAATTGTAGGATTCATAAATTCTATATTGATGCAAAGAAAGGTAAATCAAATAAAAAAGAGTGCCGTTTCAAAATTTGAAACGGCACTCTTTTTTAAATTATTGTTTAATTAAGAATATTATTCTCCAACTTTAAATTCAACTCTACGATTTTCTGCACGTCCAGCAGCTGTTTTGTTATCAGTAGCAGGTTTAGTGTCGCCATAAGCTTGAACTGTTAAACGAGAAGCATCAACTCCTTTTTTAACTAAATAAGCTTTAACAGCATCAACTCTTTTTTGAGATAAAGCTAAGTTTTTATCAGCTTTACCAGTATTATCTGTATGCCCTTCGATAGATACTTTTCTGATTTCAGCGTGATCCTTTAGAATACTTGCAAGTTTGTTTAATTCAGCAGTTGCAGCTTTTGTAAAAACAATACTACCTGTTGCAAATTGAATTGCTTTTGCCTCAAAATTATATTGAGCTAATTCTGGGCAACCATTGTTAGATTTTGGACCTGGCGTGTTAGGGCATTTATCTTCTTCATCATTAATACCATCTTTGTCAGTATCTGGTATTGGACAGCCTTTATAACGAGCTAGACCAGCTACAGTTGGGCATTTGTCTTCTTCGTCATTAACACCATCATTGTCACCATCAGGTATTGGGCAACCTTTGTATTTAGCAGTTCCAGCAACAGTAGGACACTTATCTTCTTCATCATTAATACCATCTTTATCGCTATCAGGAATAGGGCAACCATTGTATTTAGCTAATCCTGTAACAGTAGGACATTTATCTTTACTATCAACAATACCATCTTTATCAGTGTCTTTTTCTTCAACAACCACTGGAGGTGGTGGAGGTGGAGTAACAAGAACCTTAGGCTCAGCTTTGTCTGTTAAAGGAGATGCAAAACCAATACGGTAGTTCATATTATCTGTAACTAAATCAGTAACCCCAATAATATGAGCATATTGTATATGAAGAAAAGTTTCACTACCTAAGTTGAATTGCAAACCAGAACCCAAACTATAGTAAGCACCAAAATTTTTACCATTATACATTGAAGCTCCTAAACCTGTTGAGATGTAAGGTACTAAAAAGTAGTTATCAGTTAAAAGCTTAAAATTCAAACTAGCATCTAAGTCTAATAAAAATTTATCTTGACCTGTAGGCGTAGCTGTATTTGGCTTAAATGGATAATCAACAAAACAGCCACCTAAACGAGCCATAAAGTCAATGTTGTTTGTTAAACCCTCGAAATAACTAACAGTTAAACCTGGAGTCATTTTGTTTAATTCAGTCCACTTTTTATTGTTTAGGACATCTGAGAAAGACGTTGCTTTGATCAGTGCTGGTGTTGTAAAATCTTTCATTGAAAAACTAACTCCAAGAGCTGGTCTTTTTTTGAGGCTGCTAGTTTGGCTGAATGATGTGAAACCAACCAAGACTGCAAACGTTACCAATGTAATTTTCTTCATATTCGTTTATTTTGTGTTTGGCAAAAGTAATGAGTGAAATGGATTTACGAAAAAATGTTTTAACAAAATTTTATTGTTTGGTTTCCTTAGGCACAATTTCCACCATCACCTTAGTAATTCCTTTGTTGATAAAGTCTAACTTTTTTGCCCCAGTGCGACTTAAATCAACAATTCTACCCTTTCGTGCCATTTTGGGATGCATTCTATCATTTACTCTCACTACAATAGATTTTCCATTTGAAATATTTGTGACACGAAGCCAAGTTCCAAGCTTGAATTTATTGCTAGCAGCTGTTAATTTGCTGTGTCTAAAAATTTCATCGTTAGATGTTTTTGTGCCTTCTAGACTCCTGCTGTAGAAGCTAGCCATTCCGTAATAGCATTTTGTTTTTACAGAATCCTTTCCTCTGTTTGCTACACTATCTAATAAGATTGTTGTTGTATCTAATCTAACTTTTAAGCTATCCTGTAAATGAACATAATTCGCACTATTGGCTTTGATAGCATTACTTGCAAGAATACATAGTCCAAAAGCATAAAAAATGTTTTTTTTCATTGTAGTGATTTTTGTTTGGGTTATTCATCAGGTACTAAACATCTCTGTCAGGTGCAAGCATCGTTTAGCAATATTAAGAAATTAAAGTAGATATCAATGAATTTTGAAATTACTCATCTGAACCAAACATAAAAACATTTGGGTGTATTCTATTTCAAAATTTATATTTTTTCCACAAATTAGCTATTGAACTGTACATTTGCAACCATTTTGAATTTAGGGTTAGTATTGTTCTAACCTATCACTACACTTAAAGCGAATAATATACAATGAGGCAGCTCAAAATTGCAACCCAGATTACCAACAGAGATTCTCAAGCCGTAGAAAAGTATCTGCAGGAAATTTCTAAAATTCCAATGATCACTCCCGAAGAGGAAACAACACTGGCACAGAAAATCAAGATGGGTAATCAAAGGGCTTTAGACAAGCTGGTGCAAGCCAACCTGAGGTTTGTGGTATCTGTAGCAAAGCAGTATCAACATCAGGGTTTGAGTTTGAGTGACTTAATTAATGAAGGAAATTTGGGCCTTATTAAAGCAGCACAACGTTTTGATGAAACTAAGGGTTTCAAATTTATTTCTTATGCAGTTTGGTGGATTCGTCAATCTATTCTTCAAGCTTTAGCTGAACAAGGAAGATTGGTTCGTTTGCCCCAAAATAAAATCGGAACTTACAATCGTGCCAACAAAGCCTATATGGCTTTTGAACAGGAACACGAACGTGAACCAAGTACTGAGGAATTGAGTGATATTTTGGAAATGAGTGAGACTGAAATTAACAACATTTTTCAAAGTAACACCAGACATACTAGTTTAGATGCACCTGTTCACGAGGCAGAGGATGTTGCAATGGGCGATTTATTAGAAGGTAGCGATGACACTGATGATGATGTAATGAAAGATTCACTTCGTGAAGAAATTAAACGTGTATTAAAAAGCTTAAGCCCACGTGAGGCAGAAATTGTAAACGCTTATTTTGGTTTAAACAATGATGGTACAACTATCGAACAAATTGGAATGAAGTACGATTTAACTAAAGAACGTATTCGTCAAATCAAAGAACGTGCTATCAAACGTTTACAAAAAGCTAGATACAGCAATGCTTTAAAAGCTTACTTGGGATAATCAATAAGAAGAAAATATAAATTAGAAAGTCCGAGATTACACAGTCTCGGACTTTTTAATTTATGTCTAAATGTATTTTCATTGACAAGATTTACTATTTAAAAATTTGTATCTGTAATAAAATGACTAATTATTTATAGATTATTTTCACTAGAGTTTTAAGTTTTTAATAACTAATTCTTAATTTTATGCAAAACAATGAATCACTTAATTTAGGTAATAACAGTCAGTTAAAATCGATTTCTTAATAAGAAAAAAGGTAGAAATTTCAATTGAATATCATTTAAGTAACATTTAATGAATTTGTAATAACTAAACATAAAAAAGAATAAAAATATTTTTCAATGGATAAAGGAGGATTTATAGACTTCAAAAGTAGTTTTTGCTTAAAGTAATAAATTCATTTAAATAATTTTCATTCTTTATGCTATATGTGGTAACTACTCCTTGCTTTTACAATGTCTTATTTGGAATTGTATTTTGTATTTTACAAGCTATTAAAGCGTTAGCTATCTTTAAATAAAGAGGAGCTAAGAATTATCTTAGCTCCTCTTGTGGGCCCAACTGGGGTTGAACCAGTGACCCCCTGATTATGAGTCAGGTGCTCTAACCA
>JANYEB010000061.1 GCA_025363355.1 Chitinophagaceae bacterium
GTTGTATCCATCATTATTTCAGGTGTTGAATATCTAGCTTTTCTTTCAGCATCACCTTTTTTAATTTCTTCAAAGGTTGTTTTAAAGAAATCAGCAATAGAAACAAGACTGTTTTGTTTAGCATCTTTCATTGTAAACTCAGCACTACTTTTTAATTTACCATCTGCAACATTATCTGCAAGCATTGTTGCATCGTTAAAAGTTGCCAAAGCTTTATCCATAATAACTTTTCCGTGTGCATCTGTTGCTGCCATTGGAGCAAATGAAGTTAGAAAACTATTTATGTTTACATACATAGCTACAGGCTTGCCATTTAATTTACCAATAAAATCTTTGTTTAAATTAGATTTTACAGTTTTGGCTGCATATTGAGTATATGTTGCTTCGTCAGATGCAACAACAATAGTTTTAGCATCAATTCTAACATACATCATTGGAGATGGCATTGCTTTACTTAAAGTATAAACACCACCATTATTTTCAAGAGCCTGCATTTCTACAGCTTTTGAAAGCACTTTATCTAAACTAGCTTTATCGCCAACTTCAGCAGCAAATAAATACTTAGTTTTTGCAGGTGTAGTGCTATTACCCATAAATCTTCCAAATAAATTCTCTGCATCAAAGTCTCCTAATGCAACAGCCATATTACCATTTAAACTTTTATAAATATCCTGCATTGTAACACCCATTTGAGATAAACCAACATTTGCTAAGGCTTCTAATTCTAATTCTTTTACAACACCACCAACCATTTCTGGTTTAAACGACATAAGGATTGCTGCATTCACATTTTGTGCTGGAAAGTTTTCTAAGATTGATGGTTTAACAGAACTATTACCATATTGTTTCATTAAAGAATTCAATTTATCATTAAAATGATAAGAACCATTTGCAGTAATTTTTCCATCTTCAAAATTGATTAAAGTTGTTGAGTAATTATCTTTCATCAACTCCTCTAACTTAGGCAATTGAATAGGAAGCATGCTTAATGAATTGATGGTAGATGTGCTTGAAGCAAACATATAAGCATCAGCTTTTTCGTTTAACATATCCGTAAAATATTTTACAGAACTAACTTTATCAGCATCTTTCAAACTATAAAAACTTTCTACAAGCTTTTTTAATTCTTCTACTTTGTTAACAGGTGCAGGTTCTTTGTAAGTACCGGTTGCATTATCATAACTTCCTGTTTGATTAACGTTATAACCTGTAAACATTGCTACATCTGCTGTCCAGCTAATAATAGCATTGCCATCAATTTGAATATAAGAATAATCTTTTCCTTTTTTTACTTCTCTACCTTTAAATTCTTCTTGAGCTTTTAAAAAAGTTTCAAATTTTGCAGCATCAGTTAATGTAGCAATAATGCTAACAGAAGAAGTTTGAGTTGTTTTAGGATTGCCTTTTTGCGTTACAAAGCCAAACATTTTTTCTTTGTAGTTTACACCAGCATTTTGAGCATCGGTAAATAATTTTTTACCTTTAACCGAGTCGATAGTTGTAAATAATTTTTCAACAGATTCATCTAATTTAAAATTACCTTTTTTTAGTTTTTCAGACATTGCTTCTTGATCTATCACAAACACAATCACAGCATCTTTAGGAATTAGTGCAGCTTGTTTTGGAGTTTTGCTTTTGCAAGAAGAGAATAGCACGATAGCAACTAAAGCTATAAATGCCGAACGAAACATTGTTTTCATTGTTTAATTTTTGGTGATTATTTTCGGTTGATTTACAAACTTAATGAGAAAATTTATCTATTGAAAATTATTGACTAATAAATCTAAAGAAATATTTAATTGCAAACTGTGACTGGCAATTTACCCTTTGTTCTAAATTTTCCTTGCAATAAATCTGCTGCTTTTGCTTGAATAATTTCATCATCATCGTAACAAGCAATAATATTTTGTGCGTTACAATTATTTTTAATAGCATAAGGATTACCAAAGAAAAAGGAGATGATATTTTTATCCTGAGAGAAATTTTTCATTAAAAAAACTGCTGCTGTATCTAATCCAAAATTATTAGCTGGTCTTCTGTTATATTGATGAACACTAATAATAATGGCATCATATTTTTTTAGTCTGGTGCAAGAATCTATAATGCTTTGTGCTAAATCGTATTTTGCTTTTGTGCCAGAAATAATAACCCCAGTTCTTGGTTCAATAGAATCTCTTATCACATAGTTCATAGAATAACTATTGCTGTAATGATAAACATCTGCATTCCAATCTTGCTGCATTCTTCTTACAAATTCATTGTCTTTTCCATTGCCAATATGTATTAGTGCAACCCTTGGTAAAACATCTTTTGGCTTAGTAATATTATTTAATGGAATAATATTCTCGTTGTTTTGTTTAACAGTGGTAATAGCGTTTTCTGCAATTTGAGCTACAAGGTGATTCGTTAGACCATTTAAGTCTTTAGTTAGATTTTTTGTATCTATAAATTGTTTTTTATTCAACCCCAAATTATACTTAACAAGTAACACTTTTTTTACACTTGCATTGAACTGCTTTTTTGATAATTTTTTGTTGGCAATAGCTTCTTTTATTTTAAAAATGCTGGAATCAATTTGTTCTGGCAAACAAAGCAAATCGCTGCCTGCAATGATGGCTTGTGCAGAAGATTCTCCACTTGGAAAAAACTTAGTGAGAGCTTTCATTTCTAATCCATCAGTAATAATTAAACCTTTAAAGTGCAATTTATTTCTCAACAAATTTGTTACAACTTTTCTTGATAAAGATGTTGGCAGATTTGCAGTGGTATCAAAAGCAGGCACTGATAAATGTGCTGTCATAATGCAGCCAACATTGTTTTTGATTTGTTGTTTAAAAGGATAAAGTTCTAATGAATCTAAAGTTGCAAAAGATTTATTAATAATGGGCAAGTCTAAATGAGAATCAACAGCGACATCGCCATGTCCTGGAAAATGTTTTGCACAAGCCATTACTCCATTAGCTTGTAAACCTTTGCTGTATTGAATTGCATAATTGCTAACAATGTTTTTATGCTCGCCAAAACTCCTATCATTAATTACAGGATTTTCTGGATTATTATTAATATCAACAACTGGTGCATAATTTAAATGAACCCCCATTCTTTTACATTGCTTGCCAATTGCCTCTCCAATTTTATAAACTAAATCCTTGTTTTGCATTGCACCCAGCATCATATTTTTGGGAAAAAGATTAACGCTATCCAACCTCATTCCTAAACCCCATTCTGCGTCCATAGTAATAAGTAAAGGCGTTTTGGCAATGCTTTGATAATAGTTGTTAAGATTAGCTTGTCGAATAGGGCCACCTTGAAAAAAACACAAGCCACCAACATTGTATTGCTTAATTAAATTGGTTACTTTTTCTATATGATCTGCACCAAGATTACTGTGAGCACGAATAATAAATAATTGAGCAATTTTTTCATCTTCACTTAAAGCATTAAAAATACTATCAACCCATTTATTTGCTTTTTTAGATGAGTTTAAAAACTGTTGCGTAAAAGCAATATTTACACAGCATAAAATGAATATAAGTGCAAGTATTTTTTTCATATTGTGAATGTATATAAAAACACAAAACCATTCGCTTTTGACGAATGGTTTTGAAATAAAATTAATAGAACTATTTTGTTTCTTCTTCTTGTTCCTCTTCAGGAACTTCAGAAATTTTTAGTTCAATATTGTTTGCTTTAAGTTGTGTAAACCATTTTATCATTTTTTTTCTGTCGCTATCATACACTCTATCAAAATCCATTTTACTAAATACAATTTTGAAATATTCTTTCACTGCTTTTGGGTCTTTTTCATTTGGTAAAGCTTCTGTGCTTGCTTCCATAGCTTTGAATATTTCAACTAAATTTACATTCTCTCTTGTAGTATAAACTTCAATACTTTCTAAATGAGAAAAGTTATGAATTCTATTGCTTGCAAATTTTGTTGTTTTATCTTCTAATGAGCGAACCAATGCTCCATCAGATTTGCTACTAACAAGTTCAAATAACCCTGATAATCCAGTTACTGAGATAAGTTTACTATATTCCATATTTTAAAGTTGGGTCGCAAATGTAGTTGTGCGTTAGATATATTCAAAGACAAAATTTAAGTAACAATTTTTGAGGATTTATTTTGTTTCCAAAATTTCCAAATGGTCACTGCAAAAACAATTACAAACATAAGTTTTGACATAATGTAAACTATGTTGTAGTTTCTTAATAAATAAGCCCTCAAAGAAATTTTATCAGCTTTTTCTTTACCTATGCAAAAGTCTAAAATTGATTTTGTGATTGGACCAAGAAATTTTATTTTATTCCAGTTTGTGTAGTTTGCAGCTTCGTATTTATAAGAAGTAGGATAGTTTGCAGGCAATTGTTTTTTATAATACTCGAAATTTTTACTTACTTGCTCAAAACTTGCAAAGTTGTTTGTTGAGTCTTTAAAGCATAAATTAAACAATGGATCCATTACAATCCATTTTCCAAATTTATTAACTTCAATTACAATGTGCCCTCCATACTTTCCATCAACAAGCATTTGAACAAACCTTACTTTAAAATTATACGATTTTAAAACCCTTGCAAGAATTGCAGATGCACTGCCACAAGATCCATTGCCAGTAATTAAATCCATTGTAACTGGGTGAAACAAATTTGCTTTTACACCAGCTATTGGATGATCACCAAATACACCAATTCTATTATGCTCGAATAAATGAGTAATATTCATTGCTCTAACAAAAAAAGTATCAGCATTATTTTTACCTACACTATCACGAATTATGTAATGAGAAATAGCACTAAAAATTTCAGCTTCATAAGTTGATTCTATTTTAAAATAAATCATAGAAGTGAATAATATCCCATTCAACAATATCAAAAAATATAGATTAGTTAAATATTTGAGTATTGATTTAATGATTTTCATAAGCAGATTAAGCAAAAATATTTTTATAATTCTTAAATGGCGTAATAACAAATGTATGTTTAAATTAATAACAATTTAATGTTGATAGGTTCAGACTAATTTAGTTTAAACAACAAATAATAAAATATTTTCAATAAACAACAATCTGATAATTTTGAATAAGATGAATAATTTGGAATCTAAAATATTAATTGTTATTGGTGGCGGTGCAGCAGGTTTCTTTTGTGCAGCTAATGCTGCAAGGTTAAACCCTAATTTGAAGGTTATCCTAATTGAAAAAAATAATAAATTGCTAAGTAAAGTCAAGGTTAGTGGTGGTGGTAGATGCAATGTAACACACGCCTGCTTTGATATTGTCGAATTATCAAAACGCTATCCACGTGGAGAAAAATTTCTGAAAAAAGCATTTCATTGGTTTAGTGTAGAAGATACAGTTAATTGGTTTAAACAAAGAGGGGTGGAGCTAAAGACTGAAACTGATGGAAGAATGTTTCCTCAAACTAATACATCGCAAACTATTATTGATTGTTTATTGGAGGAAGCAAATAAATTTAATGTAGAAGTTTTAATAAGTACAGATGTAAAAGCGATAAAAGAAATAAATAATAAATTTGAAGTAATTTTTCAAAACCTGTTAACTCCATCAATTATTGCAAACTATGTTTGTGTTGCTTGTGGTGGCTTTCCTAAAATTGAGCAATTTTCGTGGCTCACAGAATTTGGACATGCAATAGAAAATCCAGTGCCGTCACTTTTTACGTTTAATATTCCTAACAATAATATTACTGAATTAATGGGTGTTAGTGTTGAGGTTGCAAATGTAAAAATTGTAGGCTCTAAATTGCAATCTAATGGGCCAATGCTTATTACACATTGGGGTCTAAGTGGTCCAGCAGTTTTAAAATTATCTGCCTTTGCTGCAAGAGATTTAGCTAATAAAAATTATTCATTTGAAATATTAGTCAATTGGCTTCCATCTTTTAACGAGCAAACATTTAAAGATGAAATAACACGAATGCGAAATGAGTTTGCATCGCAAAAAATATATAGTAAAAATTCATTTGGTTTGCCCAATAGGCTTTGGGAATTTTTATTAAAAACATCTTTGATTGAAGATGATTTACGTTGGGCAGATTTACCTGCAAAAAAGCAAAATGATTTGGTAAGAAATATTACAGCCCACTCTTTTTTTGTAAAAGGCAAAACAACTTTTAAAGAAGAATTTGTTACTTGTGGCGGAATTAAATTAACTGAAGTTGATGTGAATACAATGCAAAGTAAAATAGTTGAGAATCTTTTTTTTGCTGGAGAAGTTTTAGATGTTGATGGAATAACTGGTGGCTTTAATTTCCAAAATGCATGGACAACAGGATGGATTGCAGCAAAAGCAATTTCACAAAAAAGCCCTGAATAAATATTTATTCAAGGCTAAATTATTTTTATAAACTTAGGATTATTTACCTAAAACTTGTTTCACTACTTCTACAATTTTATTTCCTTTGGCATCAATTTGTTCATCGTTCCAAAGTAAACTGATTGCTGTAGAAATACATCTGCCCATAACAGCATCACTAGCACTAAAATCTTTGCTACCTAAATTCATTAAACTAAGTTGTTGATCCAAACTCAACGGAAATAAACTTTTAGCACGTTTTAAATGATCCCATTTTTTAATGTAATGCCAGTTATTATCAAACCAATAAAAATTGCCAGGCATTATACCTTGTGCTTTCATTTCAGTAACAAAGGCCCTTGTAGCTTCTTCCGTTGGTAAAAACCAACTTAAAAAAGTACAGCTATCACCTTCAGCATCTGGTACTCTTCTAAAACTAATTTCTGGAACAGTTGATAAAATATTTTTTAATCTAGTATGATTTCTTTTTTGAATTGAAAGAAAGGTATCAAGTTTTCTTATTTGTGCTAAACCAACAGCAGCGTGCAGTTCACTAATTCTAAAATTATATCCAATAAAAGGATGCAAATCTGCTCCTCTGTCAACACCTAAATGATCGTGACCATGATCTGTGAAACCATCACATTTTGTTAGTACCTCTTTATTATTTGTCATCACAACACCACCTTCTGCACAAGTAATTGTTTTAACAAAGTCAAAGCTAAAAGTACCTGCATCTCCAATAGTTCCAAGCTTTTTGCCTTTATATGTTCCACCAATACTTTGACAAGCATCTTCTAATAACAATAAATTATGCTCGGCACAAATTGCTTTCAGTGCATCTAAATCAGCCATACTACCACACATGTGCACAGGCATAATGCACTTTGTTTGTGGCGTAATTGCTGCTTTTACAGCTTCTGGTTTTAATGTTAGTGTATCATCAACATCAACTAAAACAGGTATTGCTCCAACGCTTAGTATTGCTTCAAAACTGGCAACAAAAGTGAATGCTGGCATAATAACTTCATCTCCTGCTCCAACGCCTAATGCAGCCATTGCAGTTGTTAAAGCTGCAGTACCACTGCTTGTTAAATGGGCATACTCGCTACCAAATGTTTCGCAAATAGCTTTTTCTAATTCTTGAGATTTCCAAATTCCATTTCTTGCTCCATCAAAACCATAACGCATTAAAATTCCTGTTTGTAAAACATCGTTTACTTCTTTTCTTTCTTCAGCACCAAAAAATTCAAATCCTGGCATAAAATATTTTGAATGTTATAAATAATTTTTTTTTCAAAGCGATATAGAAAAGTATATACTAACTTTTTTCTTCTATTTTTATTTGTTTGAATAATTCTTCCATTTTAAAAACATAGTCAAGTGTATCGTCAAGATAGTAATGCATTACAGGTATTCTACGTAAACTTTTACCTATTTTGGTTGTAAGCTCTTTTTTTATTTCCCAAGCCCTTGCTTCAATTTTTTTAATGGTTTCTTTTACATCTGCTACTTGAAAAACACTTAAATAAATTCTTGCTTCTAATAAATCTGGGGTAACTTTTACTGATGAAATAGATACCATTCCACCATTGAACATATTCAGTCCTAGTTTTCTAAAAATATTGTTTAGTTCCTCTTGTAAAACTGTTGCAACTTGTTTCTGACGCTTTCCTTCAATCATAATACTAATATTGGTTGCAAAAATAGTTACTTTGCTGCAAAGCAAGTTTGTAATTTATAGTCTTAAAGTAGTTATAACTTCAAACATCCAATAAATAATATAATGGCAAAACAAAATATACGTAGTCTTTCACTTACTCAAATTGAGGAATATTTTCAGTTACACAACCAACCAAAATATCGTGCAAAGCAGCTATACGAATGGTTGTGGCAAAAACACGCTTATAGTTTTGATGCAATGACCAATGTTAGCAAAGATTTACGTCAACAATTATCGTATGATTTTGATTTACTTGCTTTGCGAACTGATGCAGTACAACACAGTGAGGATGGAACTATCAAAAGCCGTTTCATTACGCACGATAATCATTTAATTGAAGGTGTTTTAATTCCTACAGACGAAAGAAAAACAGCTTGTGTATCTTCTCAAGTTGGTTGTAGTTTAAGTTGCAAATTTTGTGCAACTGGCAAAATGGAACGTAAGCGTAATTTAACTTTTGATGAAATCTATGATCAAGTTGTTTTAATTAACCAGCAAAGTCAAATATCTTATAACCAAAAACTCTCTAATATTGTTTTTATGGGTATGGGGGAGCCATTGATGAACTATAATGGCGTTTTAAAAGCAGTGGAACGTATTACAGCTGCTGATGGTTTGGGTATGAGTCCAAAACGTATTACAGTTTCAACTGCTGGGGTTGCCAAGCAAATAAGAATGCTGGGAGATGATAAAGTGAAATTTAAATTAGCACTCTCTTTACACGCAGCTAATGATAAGAAACGAAATGAAATTATGCCTATCAATGAAAGTAATAATATTAAAGCATTGATTGATGCTTTAAATTATTTCTATAAACACACGGACAATCATATTACATTCGAATATATCCTCTTTAAAAATTTCAACGATTCATTAAAAGATGCAGATGAACTTGTAAAGGTTTACAGGCAAGTTCCTGCCGATTTGATTAATATCATTGAATACAATCCTATTGATAATTTTGGTCTCGTAAAACCCGATGAAGAAGTTACAGAACAGTTTATGACTTATTTAGAAAAGAATCGTGTGAATGCACGTTTGAGACGCAGTAGAGGAAAAGATATTGATGCAGCTTGTGGGCAGTTGGCAAATAAGGGATAATCTAAACTCCAAAACAACATAAATAAAAAGCCCTCGTTAAAAACGAGGGCTTTTTATTTATACAAAAGAATTCTAATTTAATTTTTCTACCTGCATATAATTCAATTCAACAGGTGTACTTCTTCCAAAGATTTTAACAGTAACTTTTAATTTTTTCTTTTCGTCGTTTACTTCTTCAATAACACCA
>JANYEB010000137.1 GCA_025363355.1 Chitinophagaceae bacterium
TTAAGATGGGCTTTATTAGTTCCTGTTTGCAAATAAGCCCATCTTAAACAAGTAGCTAAAAACTTTTTATTAGTTGCAGATAATGTAAAAGGAATGGAAGAAATGTTGAGGTTTTTGGAGGGGATGAGGAAAGGAGTGATAAAAGATTAAGGGGAAAGTCCATTAATATTCAAATTAAAATATTCAATTATCAAATACAAAAAAAGCCTCAACTAGAAAAGTTAAGGCTTAATAATTTTATGAAAGTAATTCTTAGAATCCTTTCGTAGCAACGCCATCAGCAATAGCTTGTAAAGCTTTAGCTTCGCCAAGAATAGCTGCCATTTTGTTTCCTTTACCATCGTGACCACCTGCCATATAACCACCTTTAGCAGTTTTTTTAATCACAGCATCTTGCATTGGAACGTTTTTTTCTTTTGTCTTTAAGCAATATGCTTTAATCATTTTACTTGTGTCCATTGTAAAAATTTTTTTAGGTTAGTAATTAATTGAACTTGGTAAAGATATTGTTATGGACTATTCGATGTATTTTAAATTATTCACATCTAAAAAATCAATTTTTAGGCTCCATTTTGCCAAAAGGCTCTTTCATCAATCTAATAAAATTTTCATCTTCTTCATTAGGGTGATATTTATCTAGCCCATACACAATTTTACTGCTATCAAGTTTATTAAAAGTTCCTAGAGTTCTATCCCATATAGAAAGAATAGCACCATAATTACTGTCTGTATAAGGCTGTTTATAATGATGGTGAACTTTGTGCATATTGGGAGATACAATAATATAGCTCAAAGCCTTATCAATTTGGGTTGATAGATTAATGTTAGCGTGTGTAAATGCTGTTGCAAAAACTAATATAGTTTGATAAATCATTACCGCATACATTGGTGCTCCTGCAATAAAAACTCCAATAAAAAAGAACATTCCTCGCAAGATACTTTCAATTGGATGATGCCTTAAACCTGTTGTAACATCTACATTATTATCTGCGTGATGAATAATGTGAAAACGCCACAGTAATGGCACTTTATGTTCAGTGATATGAACTAGCCAGCCCACACAAAAATCTAGAATAAAGAAGGTAATAGCGATGCTACCCAAAATACCAACATTTGAAATTTGTACTAATCCAAAGTGATGATGGATACACCAATCGCTAATTTTAATAATCACTAATGCTAGGAAAGTATGAATGATTAAATGAATTACAGTAAAGCCTAAATTGATGTAAGCATGTTGCAGCTTATTTCTTTTGTAATTTGGTTTGATGAATGGGATGGCACCTTCAAGAATCCAAAAGAATAACAGTCCAGAAACCAAGATCAGCAAACGTTCTAGCGGTCTTTGCTCAAGGGTTTTAAAATGATTGATGATCTCTGTTAACACTATATATTTTCTTGAGGTTCTTCTATTGAATCAAATTCATACTTGCAATTAAAACAATGATAAACTTCTTTCCCCTTTAAAGCATACGATGTTAAAAACCAACTTGCAATGGCAAATAACCAGTTAGCAGGGTTTTTGGGTTGAACAATATATTCAACAGTTTTTGAACCACACTTTGGGCAAGTAATTTTTTGTTCTTCTTCAAACCCAATTAATAATTCTTTAGCTCGTACAAAGTCTGTATCAGCAACACAAAGCTTAATACCACCAATTGCATTGGCAAGAATGGGATCTATTGTTACCATAAACTCATCTTTTAAATAACAATGAATATCTTGATCTAACATTTTACTCAGCAAAAGATTTGCTGGTATATAATTATCAAATGTTTTAATGGGAATAAATTCCATAATTATCTAAGTAATGTTAAGCTACCAGTTATTGGTGGATTGCCATTTTTAATATCGATGATGTAATAATAAACTCCAATAGGAACTGGCTTGCCATAGTTATCTAAATTTCCATTCCAAGGTTTTCTATAACCCAATGATGAAAGCACTTTTCTTCCATATCTGTCAAAAATATCCACTCTTAAACCTGGATAGTTTTCAATGCCTTTCATAACCCAAGTATCATTTTGACCATCGCCATTTGGAGAGAAAACATTTGGAATTACAAAATCTGTTAGCACAGTAACTTTAACAAAATCTACAGCAGCACAGTTATGGGCTGTTGTAACTAATATTTTATAAGTTGTATCAACAGGCGATAAAATTGTTGGTTTCAAAACATTGGCACTACTTAAATTAAAGCTTGGTTTCCAAGCAAAATTGATAGCATCACTACTAGCAATTGCATTGATAGTTACTTGCTGATTTTTAAAAACAAATAAATCCAATCCAGCATCAACAGTTGGCAAAGGATACACAGTAACAACAGTTGTATCTCTTGTTGTACAACCATTTGCTTTAACATCAACCAAATACGTCCCAGGAGTTGTTACAGTTATTGCATTAGTCATTGCATTTGTGTTCCATAAATAAGTACTGGCAGCAATATTGCTTGTTGCATTTAAAGTGGCACTATCACCATCGCAAAAACCAACAGTTGGCGGCAAGTTTATTTGTGGAATATTATTGAAAACAATAGTTGATGTATCTTTTGAAATGCACGAATTTAAGTTTGCAATAACAGTATAAGTTCCATTATTTTTTATCCAAACTGTGGGAGAAGAAGCACCATTACTCCAAGTATAAATAGTGCCTACAGCATTGGTTGCATCAAGCAAAACACTATCACCCACACAGCTAGCAATATTTGCTTGAAGGCTTAATGCTGGATACTGTGTAATTGTTACAACTGTTGTATCATAAGCATCACAAACTCCCAATGTTGCTTTAACAAAGTAAGTTCCTCCTGTGTTTACATTTATGACAGGTGATGTTTGCCCTGTACTCCAAGTATAACTTGTACCAGCAAAAGTTGTTGCATCTAAGAATACAGGTTTACCTTGACAAGTATCTCGTGAAGAAGGTAAATTCAATATTGGTGTTTTGTTAAAAACAGCAACTGTTGTATCTTTTGTTGCACAACTATTCAAACTTGCAGTAACAATATATGTTCCTGTAGATTTTATCCAAAGAATTGGAGTTGCAGCTCCATTGTTCCAACTATAAATAGTACCTGTTAGGTTGGTAGCATCCAACTTCACACTATCACCCAAACAACTTGAAACTATTGGAATTAAATTTAATATTGGATATTGTGTAATGCTTACTATTGTTGTATCATAAGCATTACATACACCTAATGTTGCTTTAACAAAATAAGTTCCTGCTGTATTTACATTTATTGATGGAGTTATTTCTCCTGTACTCCAAGTGTAATTTGTTCCAGTAAAAGTTGTAGCATCTAACAATACTGTTTTACCTTGACAAGTATCTCTTAACGAAGGTAGATTTAACACTGGCGTATTGTTGAAAACGGCAACAGCCGTATCTTTTGTTGCACAGCCATTAAGACTTGCATCAACAATATATGTTCCTGTAGATTTTATCCAAAGAGTCGGAGTTGTAGCTCCATTACTCCAAGTATAAATAGTGCCAACAGCATTTGTTGCATCAAGCAAAATACTATCGCCTTTACAACTTGAGATATTGGTTTGAAGATTTAACGTTGGATATTGTGTAACGCTTACTATCGTTGAATCATAGGCATTGCATACACCCAAAGTAGCTTTAACAGAATACGTACCATTTGCGTTTGCATAAATAGATGAAGTTGTTGCACCTGTACTCCATAAATATTGAGTTCCAGCAAATGTAGTTGCATCTAAAAACACACTATCACCTGTACAAATATTTTTTGTTGCAGCAAGATTTAATACTGGTGTATTATTGAAAATTGCAACAGAAGTATCTTTTGATGCACAACCATTTAAACTTGCCGTAACAATATATGTTCCTGTATTTTTTATCCATAAAGTAGGGCTACTTGCACCATTACTCCAAGTATAAATAGTACCTGCTGCATTTGTTGCATCAAGCAAAACACTATCGCCCACACAACCAGAAATATTGGTTTGCAAATTAAGTATTGGATACTGTGTAACACTTACTACTGTTGTGTCATAAGCACTACAAACACCCAAAGTAGCTTTAACAGAGTATGTACCATTTGCTTTCGCCCAAATAGTTGCTGAAGTATCAGCAGTACTCCATAAATACTGAGTTCCGGTAAAAGTTGTAGCATTTAACAAACTGCTGTCACCTGCACAAAAATTAACTGTAGATGGAAGATTTAAAACAGGAATATCATAAAAAATAATATCAGATGTGTCTTTTGCAAAGCATCCATTCAAATTAATACTAACAATGTATTGACCACTTGTGGTAACTAAAATAGAGTCTGTTGCTAATCCATTATTCCAACTATAAACACTTCCAGCAAGTGAACTTGCATTTAGCCAAACACTATCTCCTTTACATTTTTTAATATTTGTTGGAAGATTAGTTGCAGGATATGGTTTAGCAGTGACAACAGTTGTATCATAAATATCTGGGCAGCCATTTGCAATAATAATTACAGAATAAGTGCCACTTGTTTTTACCCAAATAGCATTTGTTGTATCTCCATTGCTCCATTTATACTTTAATCCTAAATCATTATTTGCTGTAAGCAAAACACTATCACCAACACAAAAACTAGCAGTTGGAGGCAGTGTTGGCATTGCTGGTAAAATGTATTTTATAAAGCTTGTATCTGTTGCTTTACAACCATTGTTACTAGTGCAACTCATTACATAATTACCAGCAGCATTAACCTTAATAATACTATCTGTGCTACCTGTACTCCATAAATGAGAAATAGCTGGTTGACTTGTTGTATAGCTTAGGGCTACAGAATCTGTATTGCAACTAGAATAATTTTTAACCGTATTTTTTACCAAAAAAGTATCTACAATAACATCAAAAGTATCTTTTTGCAAACAGGAGTTATTATATGTGGCAGTAACAATATATTTTCCAGAAGAATCTGGAGTTACAAATCCTGTTGTAGCCCCACTATTCCATAAAAAAGTTGTTTGTGAAGAATCTGCATAAAACGATTTTATTGTATTGTTCGATTTGTAACAAATGGTAGTATCAAGATTTCTATCCTTGCTCCAAAATTCAATAATTTTTAAAGGAATACTATCTGCAACACCTGTGCAACCTGATTGTTGCATTTTTATGATAATAGTTTCATTATTGTCACCAAGTCCATCATCAATTACATTAACAGCAAAAGAATCTACTGTTTTATATGGAGGAAAAACAAGCTGTGTTTTTGCAGTATAATCCACATTATATGTAGCTGTGCCACCATAAGTAAAATTTAAAGTAAGTGCTTTTGTTGTATCAACCTTTAAATTACGATTCACTTTTACATACCCTAAAGGATGGCATCTTTCTACCAACACCTGCTTATTAGAATCAGTGTAGGCATTTTCGATATTTAAAGTTGCTGGTGCTGTTGAGTTTAAACTACCAGCCTCTAAGAATACGCCACTATCATAAATACCGTCATTAACATCGGCTATTGCTAATTTTAAATGGTATTTAACACAACGAGTTACAGCTGCTTTAGCAACTAGTTTAACAGTTCTACCAAAATGCGACATATATTGGTTGTTTGCATTAGATTGGTAATAAGAAGTGTAAGGAGAATTGGGACCAAGTTGACATTTTGAAATAACTCCTCCTGAACTTGGCGTACCATTGTTTATAGTATTTATTGCAACAGGAATATTTTGATTGTTAGTAGCTGAAAGCGGAACAAGAGCTATATTTTTATAGTTGATAATACCAGGGCCCGTGAGTTTAAAGCCGAATATATCTGTAAAATCTGTACATACATAACCGTTGTATTCTTCAGAAGAAAAAATATAGTTAAAAAAAATACTATCTCCATTAGGTATCAAATCAAACTCAAGAATACATGCATCGTGTGTAACAAAATTCGGATTTGCTGGAAACTGCGGAGGAAGCAATAAATTCAACCAAGCATCTCCTGCAGTTCCACAATTAGTACTTACATGTGTTCCTGGATTATTTGCTGCATTTACACCTGTAGCAGTAGCAGATGTTTTAGCAGTTCCACTTGTTAAAACGATTCCATCTGTAAAAGGAAAAGCATTAGGGGTTGCAGTAAATTTTCCACATTGTGTTGCAGTACTAATGAGTGTTGCATTGGAAATTGTAACGCCAGAACCCACCAGTTTTTGTACTAACTGGTTTGCTGACTGACCTGCTGTAACAGTAATTTGCGAATAAGATTTATTGCAAAAAAATACAGCAACAAATAAAATGATAATATGTAGTGTTCTTCTCATCGTGCTAAAAATAAGTAAAAAAGATTATTGTTGGTTTGGTTTTTAGATATTCCTCACTTGCTTATACCTCAAAAGTATTTTATAAGGTTAGTTTGCTTTGTAATGCTTACTTCAAAAAAAAGCCCTGAATCGTTTTTGATTCAGGGCTTTTTTATTATAATAAAGTTTAATTATTTAGCATCAAAGGCATTACTAACATTAGCAACTCTTCGCCTTCGCTTTGTTCTGATGGCTTTATAATACCAGCCCTTGTTGGGGTTGAAAGCTCAATAGTAATTTCTGTGGTATCAACAGCATTCAACATTTCAATTAAGAATTTTGCATTGAAAGCAATTTGCAAATCGCCACCATCAAACTGGCAATTCATTCTTTCATTCCCTTCAAAACTAAAGTCAACATCTTGTGCAGCCATTTGCAATTCACTACCAGTGATACTTAAAGCTACTTGATTGGTGCTTTTATTTGCAAATACATTTACACGGCGTAATGCACTTTGAAAATCAGATTTATTTAAAACTAATTTATAAGGATTATCAACAGGAATTACAACTTTATAATCTGGAAATCTTGCATCAATCAATCTACAAACCAATTGAATGTTTGGATGTTTTACAAACAGATGATTGCTATTATAACTAATGCTTAATTCATCGTCATTATCTGGCAATGAATTTTTTAACAAATTCAAAGGTTTTCTTGGAACGATAAACGAATCTTCTTGTGTAGCTTTTGCATCTGTTCTAATATATTTAACCAACTTATGAGCATCGGTAGAAACAAATTGAATTTGCTTCTTAGATAACTCAAAAAATACACCTGTCATTGCAGGGCGTAAGTCATCGCTACTTACTGCAAAAAGTGTTTTGTTTATTGCAGAAACCAATGCTGTGCTAGACATTGTAAAGGCTGTAGCATCATCTGCACTTGGTTCCTTAGGAAAATTATCGGGATTTTCGCCCATAATTTTATACTTACCATTATCGCTGGTAATATCTATTCCAAAATTCTTATCAATATTAAAAGTAAGTGGCTGGTCGGGTATATTTTTTAAATAATCACTTAAAACTTTGTGTGGAATACAAACTTTTCCATCGGCTTTGCTTTCAACTTCCAACTGCACTTTCATTACAGTTTCCAAATCTGTTGCAGTTACACTTAATTTTTTATCAGTTATTTCAAACAAAAAATCTTCTAAAATTGGTAGCACTGTATTAGAATTAATTACACCATTAATTTGTCCTAGCTGTTTTGATAGAATAGAAGACGATACTATAAACTTCATAAATCACGTTTTTGTAATGGCAACAAACCTAAGGCAATTTGCGAAATGCAAATAAAAATTTTATTCAGCTATGTTAGTTTTAAACTCAGGTTTATTCAAACGTGATATTTCCTTTTGGCAACTCGGCTAAAAAAATAGTTATTTGCAAAACTCTTCTATATTATGTTACCACGTTATAAGCGAATTCTGCTAAAACTTTCTGGCGAAGCACTTTTAGGCGACCAAAAAAATGGCGAACCATTTGACCCCAAAATTTTAGAACAATATGCTCAAGATATTAAAAAAGTGACCGATTTAGGTGTGCAAGTTGCTATTGTAATTGGTGGTGGTAATATTTATAGAGGAATGAACGAGGCTGAAAGTGGTATTGAACGTGCCCATGGTGATTATATGGGAATGTTGGCTACTGTAATTAATGCAATGGCAATGCAGGCAATGCTTGAAAAAATTGGTGTTTACAGTCGTTTACAATCTGCCATTAATATGGAGCAAGTTGCTGAGCCTTACATTCGTAGAAAAGCACTTCGCCACCTTGAAAAAGGACGTGTTGTAATCTTTGGTGCTGGCACAGGAAATCCATATTTCACAACTGATACAGCAGGCAGTTTAAGAGCTGTTGAAATGAAGGCTGATGTTATTTTAAAAGGTACTCGTGTTGATGGAATTTATACTGCTGATCCCGAAAAAGACCCTACAGCTACACGCTACGAAAAATTAAGTTTTCAAGAATGTATTTCTCAAAATTTAAAGGTGATGGATATGACAGCCTTTACACTTTGTATGGAAAATAAATTACCAATCATTGTATTTAATGTAAACACGCCAGGCAATTTATTACAAGTTGTTCAAGGAATGAATGTGGGAACATTGGTTAGCTAGTGGCAAGTAGGGAATGGCTAGTGGGAAAACCACATTTATAACCTACTAGCTACTCACAATTCACCACTAACAAATAAACCCACTAGCTACTCGCTATTAACCACTAGCCAAATGCAAATTATTCCCCTTTCTGAAGGTGCTTTTACTATCGACAAAACCAAGATTTTTGTTCCTTTTGAATTAGAGCAAGATGATTTACAACAACGCCCAATTGGTAGCTTGTTAGTAGAAGTGCAACCATTTGTAGTAATTACAGAAAAAGATGTTTTACTAATTGATACTGGTTTGGGTTTTTCTAAAAATGGGCAGCTACAAATACATCAAAACCTTTTAGCAGCAGGCATTCCACCAGAAAGAATTACTAAAGTTTTAATGAGCCATTTGCACAAAGACCACGCTGGTGGAGTTAGCAAAAAGGACAGGCTTGGCAATTATCACTTATCTTTTGAAAATGCTACTTATTATATTCAGCAAAAAGAATTTGATTTTGCTATGGAAACTGGTTTCCCTAGTTTTATGGCAGAGGAATTATCAGTTTTAGAAAATCATCCTCAAGTAATTTGGCTCAATGGAGATGGTTCTATTGATGATTATATTCAGTATCAAATTACTTCTGCCCACAGTCCACATCATCAGGTATTTTGGATAAGAGAAAATAATGAAACCATTTTCTTTGGTGGAGACGATGCTCCACAAATTCAACAAATGAAAACCAAGTTTGTTGCCAAGTATGATTTTGATGGAAAAAAATGTATGCAGCTTCGCCAACAATGGTGGGACGAAGGCACGCAACAATATTGGAAATTTCTTTTCTACCACGACATTAAAACTCCTGTTTGGGGTTGAAATTGTATCGAAGCAAAGAAGTGTATTGGTTAATTTTGTTTTAATGAAAAAATAAAACCAACGTACTAGCCCAAAAAATGCATTGTCAATTATTCAAAAAATGTTATTTTTGAAATTATGATAGCAAAGAATACAACAATTACAATTTCTGAAAAAATGATTCATAAGAAATTAAATATTAAAAAATTTTTAGGATTGGTAAAATGGAATGAAGATGCTGTAAAATATCAAAGAAAACTTAGAGATGGAAAATGATGTTTTCGTAGATACCAACGTGCTTATCTATCTACTTGATGGCAACAACGAAATTGTTCCATTTATTGAGAATAAAATTCTACACGTTTCATTTGTAACAGAAATGGAATTACTAAGCAAAAACTACATTACTAAAATTGAAATTAAAAACATCCAGCTTTTGCTTGATTGTTGCATCTTATACGATTTCACTAATCAAATTAAAAAGATTGCTGTTTTGTTAATGAGGAATAACAGACTAAAATTAGCTGATGCGATTATTGCATCAACTGCAAATTATTACAACATTCCATTAATTACTGCTGATGCTCGTTTTCAAAATATTGAAGGTTGCACAATAATTAAATTGTGATATTTATTAGCAACTGTTTTAGCCCATTTATTCAAATATTCCTCATTCCATTTCATTCTTCTTATTTTTATTCCCTAATCAATTTATATGAAACAAATTATTTCATCTCTACTAATTATTGCAGTAATGGCAAGTTGTAATTCAAACAACAATCAAGTATCAACTAGCAAGGCAGCTAATAAAGATTTAGCTACAATGCTTGAAAAATATTATGAAGAACGTTTGCAATTATTTCCTTTAGAAGCCACATCAAATGGTGATAATCGCTACAACGATAAATTGTATGCCGACTTTACAGATAGCTATAAAGCCAAGCTACAAGACTTTTACAGCAATTATGCAAAAGCGATTGATGGTTTTAAAAGAGACGATTTAAGCGAGAATGATAAAATTAGTTACGATGTTTTTAAACGTGAAATGGCAATCAGTTTAAAGGGTTTAACATTTAACGAAAGTCTTACGCCTTTGAATCAATTTTATGGTCGTCAATTAGATATGGGTCAACTTGGAAGTGGAGATGGTAACCAACCTTTTAAAACTGTAAAAGATTATGAAGATTGGATGAAACGTGCTACAGCATTCAGTTTGTGGGTTGATAGTGCCATTGTTTATTTTAAAAAAGGAATGGATAAAAATTATGTATTGCCAAAAAGTTTGGTGGTAAAAATCATTCCTCAATGCAAAGCAATTGTTGTAGATGATGTTACTAAAAGTTTGTTCTGGGGACCTATCACAAAACTTCCAGCAACATTCGTTGATGCAGACAAACAAAGACTTACAGCAGATTATACAAAATTGATTAAGGAACAAATTGTTCCTTCTTATAAAAAACTGGCTGATTTTTTTGAGAAAGAGTATTT
>JANYEB010000113.1 GCA_025363355.1 Chitinophagaceae bacterium
ATTAAGTGGCGAAAATAGTCAAGGATTTAACAGGAAATTTGAAACACAAATAAAATGAAAAAATAAACTTATTACATTTGTGAAAACAAAAAGATTATGGGTTTAGTATATGCTGATATTGTATTAATTAATGGTGAAGATTTAACACTTGCTAAACGCCACTATATTGGACAAGATGAAATCAAGCAAATGCACATTAATATGCTGGTAGATACTGGGTCTTATAATTTATGTATTAATGAAGAAATACAAGCACAGCTTCAATTTCCTGTAGTTGAAAGAAGAAATGGAGAAACTGCTGATGGACGTATCATTGAGGGTGATGTTGTGGATAATGTGCAAGTGAGATTTAAAAATAGAGCAACTACTTGCAGGGCTATGGTTTTGCCTGGTAACTGTGAACCATTATTAGGTGCAATTCCCCTTGAAGATATGGACGTATTAATTCATCCTCAAAGTCAACAATTAATAGTTAATCCAGACCATCCTTTTTATGCCCAAATGAAATTAAAATTTCTTAATACTTAAAAACTGATACACTACTCTGAACATAATTAATAAAGCCGTTGAATTTTCAACGGCTTTATTAATTTATTAAATATCTCAATATCGGTTATTCCCAAATTTCTTCTTTTCCTTCTAACCAAAGTTTAACAGCAACTGTTGTAACACTTTTAGGTCTTTCAAGTGGAAAACTTAAAGCTCTATCCCAACATAAACTAGCCAAAACACCTAATGCTCTACTTACTGCAAATAAAACAGTATAAAATTCATATTCAACCAAACCATAATGCACTAGTAAAGCACCACTATGTGCATCTACATTAGGCCAAGGGTTTTTAATTTTTCCTAATGATTGAAGAATTGGTGGTACAGTTTCATAAATATTCCAAACTGTTTGACATAATTTATCTTCCGGCATGTGCTTTTTGCCAAATTCCATTTGTGCTGTAAAGCGTGGATCAGTTTTACGCAAAACTGCATGTCCATAACCTGGCACAACTTTACCAGCTGCTAATGTGTCTTTAACGTATTGCTCAATTTGTTCTTTACTTGGCAATTCAGTTCCAAGTTTTTCTTGCATTTCAAAAATCCATTTAATTACTTCTTGATTTGCTAAGCCATGCAAAGGACCTGCTAAACCATTCATTCCTGCTGCATAACTTAAGTAAGGATCACTTAATGCACTACCTACTAGATGGGTAGTATGAGCTGAAACGTTTCCACCTTCATGATCAGCATGAATAGTCATATATAAACGCATCAACTCTTTAAAACTTTCATCATTATAGCCCATCATATGAGCCAAATTTCCACTCCAATCTAATAATCCATTAGGCTGAATATGCTCATTGTTTTTATATTTTCTTCTGTATATATAAGCTGCAATTCTTGGTAAACGTGCAATTAAATCCATTGCATCATCATACACAGGATTCCAATAGTCTTTTTTATTAATACCAGCAGCATATTCCTTTGAAAAATTGCTTTCTGTTTGCAGAGCCATTACACCAGTAACAAACATTGTCATTGGATGTGTTGTTAAAGGCAAAGCATCAATTACATTAAAAACGTGATTTGGCACGTGGCTTCTTCTTTGCCAAACACTTGATAAATGATCAGTGTCTTCTTGTGTAGGCAATTCACCCAATAGCATTAAGTAAAATAATCCTTCTGGTAAAGGCTCACTTCCACCTTCTGCTTTTGGTAACTTTTCTTGTAATTCAGGAATCGTGTAACCTCTAAAACGAATACCTTCTTGAGCATCAAGTAAACTAGTTTCTGTAACTAATCCTGTAATGCCTCTCATTCCCTGATAAGCCTGAGCAAGTGTAACCTCGCCAATTTTTTTATTACCGTGTTCTTTTAATAGGTCTTTTAGTTCAGCATTGGCAATATCTGCTTTAGCTTTAAATGTGTCTTTAATGATGCCCATTGTGTGATATGTTAGATGTTATTATTGGCTAAGATGATCGATTGCTTTACAGCATTTTGTTTTTGTTTGGCAAAATGATTTGCAAATGTGATGCAAAAACATTACCCATCATCTTAAAAATAAAAAATATTTTGCAATCGAACGGCGAATTTCCTTCTTGCGATAGCTAGAAGTTAATGCAAGTGTGCATTTCATTGCTTTTCGCAAATAAAGTAACATCAACAATAAAATACGAAATCGTTTTAGTTGAACTGATTTTTTAAAAGGATTAAACTAAAAGGATTCATAAGAATGAATAATAAATTTCTGGTAATAATGCAGTTGATAAATTCTCATTATCCACAAAACTGTTCATATATAATGAATGCTGATATCTAGGGCTACTTTTATAAACATTTATGATTTTATTAAGAAACAAAATAAAATCTTTGCGTAAGTGAATTTTAAAGTATGACTCATTTTATTAAAATATTAATATTTTCTGTTGTTATTGTGTTTACAGGTGTTCAAACTAATGCACAATCAACAAAGATTTATAACGACCCTGATACTGAATTTAAAAAAGCTAAAGAATTATTTCAAAAAGAACAATACAGTTTAGCATATCCAGTTTTTAAAACGCTGTATTTAAATGGGATTAGCGAAAGCAATTTCCCAAAACTACTGCAAACAGAATGTAACTATTACTATATCCTAAATGGATTAATTTTAGATGATAGTGCAGTTGTAAGCAATGCCAATGATTTTGTTTTAAATGAAGTTAGCTCCACTAGAACCCAAATGTTATATTATCAATTGGGAGAATATTATTTTCGTCAACAGCAATACCATCAAGCAATAGATGTTTATGCTAAATCTGGCATTGATAATTTAACAAATAGTGAGATAGCATTGTTGCAGTTTCACAAAGCCTATTCATACTTTGCCACTCAGCAATTTAAAGAGTCTAAAAATTTATTCAACAGCATCAGACAAATTCCATCAGACCCTAATTATATTGATGCTAACTACTATTATGGGTTTTTATGTTTTTATGATAAACAATATAATGAGGCTTTGAAAGCATTTACAATTGCTGAAAAAGATGTGGTTTATCAAAATGTTGTTCCATTTTATATTGCTGAAATTTATTATTTCATTGGAGATAAAGATAGGGCTTTAAGCTATGGTGTTGCTGCATTAAACGATGGTGGTGCAAAAATGTATTCTATTGAACTAAAACAATTGGTTGGGCATTTATATTTCGATAAGAAAGAATATACTCAAGCATTACCTTATTTAGAATACTATGTTAACAAAAGCGAAAAAGTAAGACGTGAAGATTTGTATGAATTATCGTTTTGCTATTATGCTGCCAAAAGCTGGACTAAAGCAATTGAAGGCTTTAAACAATTAGGTGGAAAAGAAGATTCATTGGCACAAAATAGCATGTATCTATTAGCAGATGCCTACTTGAAAACAAATCAAAAAGCCAGTGCAAGAAATGCATTTTTGTTTTGTGCAAGCAATTCTAGCCATCAAATTCAAAAAGAAGTTTCTGCTTTTAATTATGCTAAACTAAGTTATGAATTAGGTTATTTAGATATTGCTATCAAAGAGCTACAATTGTTTTTGAATGATTATCCAAAATCAGCTTACACTATTGAAACAAGAGAAATATTAGTAAGTGCATTAGCAAACACAAGCAACTATAAAGATGCATTGGATATGTTTGAAAATTTGCCTGCTAAAACAGAATCTGTAAACAAAATCTACCCAAGAATTTTATATGCCAGAGCAATTGAATTAATTAACGACAGACAAATTGATAAAGCTGAAATATTGCTTGATAAATTGTTGAAAGCTCCATATAACACACAACAATTGCAACTAGCAAATTTTTGGAAAGGAGAAATAGCTTACAGAAATGGAAGCATAGATGATGCAGCATATTATTTTAGTAAATATTTAGCTACTCCTCAAACAAACGGAGAAGTAAATGTTGCTAACGCAAAATATAATTTGGCATATTGTTTTCTAAAGAAGGAAAGTTATAAAGAAGCTTTGCCATACTTTGAGCAAGTAGGCAAAAATGCAATTCTTGCATCACCAACAATGGAACAAGATGCATATTTACGTAGTGGTGATTGTTATTTTATGTTGAAGTCATTTACCACAGCATTGAAAGTTTATGACAATGTTATTACTCAAAACTTTCGCTCTGGAGATTATGCAATGTATCAAAAAGCAGTAATTGCAGGAGCTACAGGAAAGACAGCTGATAAAATTGCATTGCTTCAAAATCTACCAGGACGATATCCTAATTCTGCATTAGCTGGAGAGGCATTACTTGAAATTGCTAATACATATATTGCAGCAGAAGATTATGAAAAAGCAATATACCCTTTGCAAGAATTAATAAAGAATAAAAGTGCCGGCGTATTGTATCCTCAAGCATATTTAAAACTTGGTGTTGCTAATTTTAACCTTGACAAAAACGATGAAGCATTAAAGCAATTTAGTTATTTAGTAAAGCAATATTCCAATTCGCAAGAAGCTGATGAAAGTATTGAATACATTAGAAATATTTTCATTGAAACGCAACGCCCTAATGAGTTTATCAGTTTTATGAAACAATCTGGTAAACCAATTACCTATAGTGAAGAAGATTCTTTAACATATCGTTCTGCTCAAATAAGATTTGAAGCAAAAGACACTGCAAATGCAAGAAAAGGATTTGCCAATTATTTAACTAATTATCCAGATGGTAAATATGCTTTAGATGCAAATTATTTATCAGCAGAATTAAATTATACAAATAAAAATGTCAATGCTGCATTGCCTTTCTACCAAAATGTTGCAGCAAAAGCACCTAACAAATTTGCTGAACGTTCTGCACTTCAAGCAGCAAGGATTTATTATTTTGACTTGAAAGATTATGCCAATGCAGAAAAATATTTTGCTCAATCAAAAATTATTTCTTCTCAACAAGAAAATAAGTTAGAAGCAATGCGTGGCTTGCTAAGATGCCAATATAAACTAGCGAAATTTAAAGATGCACAGCAAAATGCAAAAGATTTATTGCAGGAAAAAAATATTGCAACTGATGATAAAATGATGGCTAATTTAATTATTGCAAAAGCCAATCAAACAGATAATAAATTAGATGATGCAATAGTTGCTTATAAACAAGTAATCAATTTAGGCAAAACAGAATTCAGTGCTGAAGCGAGCTACAGAATTGCAGAAATTTTATTTTTGCAAGATAAACTCAGCGATGCTGAAAAAGCTGCATTTGATGCTATTAAAAAGTTCGGATCTTATGAATATTGGTTAACAGAAAGCTACATTCTCTTAGGCGATATTTATTTTAAACAAAAAGACTTATTTAATGCAGAGGCAACTTATAAAAGCATAGCTGAAAATTCAACAATTGACGAACTTAAAAAAGAAGCTCAACGAAAATTGACTGTATTAATTACAGAGAAAGATAAAGTGAATAAAGTAGAAACAAACTAATGAATTGTATGAACAAATT
>JANYEB010000141.1 GCA_025363355.1 Chitinophagaceae bacterium
AGTGTTAAAGGTGGTGGTGTAACTATCAATCCAACAACTGGTGCATATACATATACACCAGCAACAAATTTTAGTGGTGCCGATACTTTTTACATAAAAGTATGCGATGCAGCTACACCAACCAATTGTGTTCAGCAGATGTTTGTAATAAACGTTAGTGGTTCCGTTACTGGTGGTGGTTCAGGAGGTACTGAAAGTAAAACATTAGGAGATGTAATTGCTGTAAGATTATATGGCAATGCAATAAATAGTGTGTCAACAACAGGTAACAATGCAGTTAAGTTTGTAAAAAGTGGTGTCATCGTAAATGGAGCAAACGATTTAACGTTAAGCAATCTAGTTCCAGCAACTGTTACAAATACAGATGCAGCATACATTTCAACACCAACAGACTTGGTAAACTTTACCAATGCAGTAGAAGTATTAGCATTAGATTATACTAAAGCAGGAAGTACAAAAGCAGTAGCTTTTGGAACTAAAACTTTGGGCGATGTTTATACACACACTAAACCAATTTGCGACAGATTAAAAGGAGCAGAATTAATGGAAGTAAAAAACATAACAGTTAATGGCTTTAACTTAATGGCATACAAAGTGCACCAAAGAACAGGAGAAACAGAATATGCAATGAACCTAAGTGCAGGAACAGCTGCAAACCGTAATAGCATTAGCTTGCAAAGCAATTGGTTTACCCATAGCTACCAACAAGATGAGAAATTATACAACTTCCAACTATGGGCTGTGAGTTATGAAATGGTAACAGCAATGGCTAAAGATATCATCAATAACTTACAAGCAAATGGTGTTGTAAACACAGTAACCAATGCAGATTTACCAAAAGCATATATTAGTAAAGGTTCAAGAAAAGGAACAGATTTAACAGTAACAGTAAACAACAATACTGCTGCAACATCTGGTTACTTTGAACTACACGAAAAAGCAAATGAAAATGCAGCAACAACAACACGTCAAATTGCATTTATAGTAGCTGCTAATGGAGCAACCAATATTACTATTCCTGTAAAAGATCATTATGAAGGTGATGTGTATGTTTACTTAAACAACAAACTAACCGACTTAGTTTATTTAGCAGATGGTACTTGGAGTTTGGATTACAACAAACAAACTACTTCAATCAGCAAGTTTGATGTAATCAACGAATCATCAATCAGTCAATCAACAAATGAACACAGATTGTTTAGAAACGTAGCGATAACAGGTGTTTCAAAAGACTACATCACAGTTTACAAAACAATGATGGGTGGTGGATTAGAGCAAAATGTTAGTGCATTCAAATCAATAATGTTCAATGCCAATGCAACAGGAGCAGGAAGTGTAAAAGTAACCTTAGTGAAAAAATCAATCACTAATTGGAGTGAGCAATACACTTACACAATGGAGCTTGATGGAGCAAAAGAATATGGCATCAATTTCAGCCAATTCAAATCAAGCAAATTTGCAGATGCAATGAATGCAAATGATATTGTAGCAGTAAACTTTAGTTTCTTGAATAGCCGAGGCACACCAACAACAATGAACATCAATTTAAGCAAAGCAAGATTCACGAATAGTGCTATTGCCACAGCTATTGAAGTTTCAACAGTAGGTGTTTATCCAAATCCAAGCAACGGCAAGTTCACTACAAAATTCACAAGTGAAGTTGCAATGCCATTGGTATTAAAAGTGATTGAAACATCAACAGGAAGAATTGTTAAAACACAGTTTATCAATGCTGCAAAAGGTGCAAATCAAGTAGCAGTAGCATTAGATAATACAGCATCAATAAGTGGCTTATATATGGTTATACTTGAAGGTGATAATACCAAATACAATGCTGCTAAATTGATAGTGAATAGAAAATAATGTGCTCATTAGCCAATGTGCTGATATGATAATGAAAGTTGCCAACCTTACACAAGGTTGGCAACTTTTTTATGTAGATAAAACAGTAACTGCCAAAATGTACGTTCTATTAAGGTTCGACTACCCTTCGACCAAGGCTCTATTTAACAATATTGTTAAATGTTAAAATGACAGGGGGAAAAGTTCAATTTTTTAAAGATTTAATTGTTTAAAAGTTAAAATTGTTTTATTGATAAGAGCAGATTTCTTGCCCGAGTTTATCGAAGGCTTTTACTAAGCAGGTTTCTACAAGCTCAACCTGACAACGATAAAAAAGCCCCACATTTTAGTGTGAGGCTTTAACAATAAAACACCCTTAAGCCATCAACTATCAAAGTGTTTTAGAAGATTCTGTTTCGTTACCAGGATTATCAAAAGCTGTTACGGTGATTTTATCACCTGCTAAAGAAGCATTGGCAATAGTAGCTGTATAGGTAAAGTTTAAACCAATAGCATCAGCTACTGCATCTCCTTCTTCAACCAAACTACCATTACCATTTTCAATTTTAACGTGAACTTTGCTCACTTCAAAATCATCAGTTGCTTTAACAATAATTTTACTACCAATAGCACCAGTGTAACCAGCTACATTAATTTCCTCGATATCTGGAGCATTAAAAAAATCAGCAATAGCTATGTTGTAAAACGATTGCCCTTCTTCTGCTTGCTCTTGATAAGCAGCTTTCTGTGCAGGGTCTGCACCAACGCTTTTACCATAAATAACTGCCTGTAGAAACTTAGTTCTCACCCCTTGCTGTGCACTGCTAGGTGGTTGAGAACTTTGAACTGGGGCTTTTGTTACAATTGTTTTTTTGCCCCTTTGACGAAAAACCAGCAAATCAATTTTGCCAGATAAACCGTGTGTAACCACGTTGTTTTTGCTTTCTGCCATTTTTAAAATATTTATTTGTTTAAAGAATAAAACACGAACCATAAATTGCTTATAGTTAGCGTTTTGATTGACAGAACAAACTTAAAAAAGAGTGCTGTTATAGAAAAGTTAAAAGTCATTGTTAAACAGCTATTTAACAATTTTTATAGAAACTATAAAATAATGCAAAAAATTAATATTGAAGCATTAGCGTTCTAACAGAGTCTCCCAACGGCTAAAGTTTACCCATAAAATTTTTGGTTATTCAATACAATAAAATGATAGTTATCGTTATTACTGTATGCCATTTTCTAAAGACAGTTCGTGCATCATTTTACAGCAAGAGGGTATTTCATTTAAACACAAAGATAGAAGTTCAAGATATTTGACATTATTAGATACATTATTATCAAGTAATTTACATTCAAGTTTTCCTGTTATTTTCAAAAATCAA
>JANYEB010000160.1 GCA_025363355.1 Chitinophagaceae bacterium
CATCTATAACTCAATCTCATCAATGGATTGATAGTCGAGAAGTAATTATTACAGATAGCAATTTCGGTAATGCAACTGTTGATTTCAAGAAAACAAATGATAAAATAAATCAACGATTGACAATTGGCAATTGCCAATTGTCAATCGCTCCAGGTTTTGTTTCATCCAACGAAAAGGGCGTCACTACTACACTTGGACGTGGTGGCAGTGATTACACAGCAGCTATTTTTGCTGGTGCGATTAGTGCAGAAAACTTAGAAATTTGGACAGATGTCAGTGGTATGATGACTGCTGATCCACGATGGGTTGTTAATGTTAAAAACATTCCACATACGTCTTATAAAGAAGCAATGGAGTTGAGTCATTTTGGAGCAAAAGTTATTTATCCTCCAACCATTCAACCTGCAATGCAAAAGAATATCCCTATTTGGATAAAGAATACTTTTAAGCCTGATGATTATGGAACTAAAATTACTGCAAATGTTGCTGATGATGCTAACTCAAACGAAATGATAACAGGCATTTCAAGCATCAATCATATTTCTCTTTTAAGTTTAGAAGGAAGTGGGATGGTTGGCATTCCTGGTTTTAGCAAAAGATTGTTTGAAGCATTGGCTTTAGAAAAAGTAAATGTTATTTTAATTACCCAAAGCAGTAGCGAACATAGTATTTGTGTAGGTGTAAATACTGTTGATGTTGAAAAGGCTAAAAGTGCTGTAGATACTGCATTTGATTATGAAATTGCAACAGGAAAAGTTGAACCTTTAGTTGTTGAAAAAGATTTATCAATTGTTGCAGCAGTTGGCGATAAAATGAAAAATCACCAAGGCATTTCAGGTAAAATGTTTGGAGCATTAGGAAGAAATGGTATTAATATTCGTGGCATTGCACAAGGCAGCAGCGAAAGAAACATTAGTGCAGTTGTGGCTTATAGTGATGTTAAAAAAGCAGTGAATGTTTTGCACGAAGCATTCTTTGAATCATCAAAAAAACAATTGAATATTTTTATTGCTGGTGTAGGAAATGTTGGCAATAAATTAGTGAGTCAGTTGCAGCAGCAAAGTGAGTATTTATTAAATCAATTAAATATTCAAATTAAGGTAACAGGCTTAGCCAATAGTAAATATATTTTAATAAATGAAGATGGAATTGATTTAACAAACTGGCAAGAAGAATTAGCTTTAGCACCACAAGCAACTATTAATGATTTTACAAATGAAATTATCAAAAGAAATCTTCGTAATAGTGTGTTTGTAGATGTAAGTGCAAGTGCAGTAGTGGCTGCTATTTATGCTAAAATGTTGGAGCGAAGTATTGCAGTTGTTGCTTGCAATAAAATTACTGCTTCATCTGCGTATGATAATTATGTTCACATTAAAAATTTGAGCAAAGAATTTAATGCTCCTTTTTTATTTGAAACCAATGTGGGTGCAGGTTTACCAATTATTGACACTTTAAATAATTTAATAAAAAGTGGTGATAAAATTCATAAAATGCAAGCAGTCTTAAGTGGTACTTTAAACTTTGTTTTTAATAATTATGATGCTACAAAACCTTTTTCAGAAGTAGTGAAACAAGCACAAGATGAAGGATATACAGAACCAGATCCAAGACTAGATTTAGGTGGCACAGATGTAATGCGTAAGATTATGATTTTAGCAAGAGAAGCAGGTGAAAAAATGGAAATGGAAGATATTGCAAATAATGGCTTTCTACCACAAGAATGTTTTGATGGAAGTGTGGATGACTTTTATAAATCAATGTTGAAGAATGAAGAACATTTTAAAGCCATTTATAAAGCTGCAAATGATGAAGGTTGCAAGTTAAAATTTGTTGCAACTTTTGATAATGGAAAAGCATCTGTTGGTTTGCAACATATACCAGCACAAAGCGATTTCTATCATTTATATGGAAAGGATAATATCGTGCTATTTTATACAGATAGATACCCTGAAAACCCTTTGGTAGTAAAGGGTGCAGGAGCTGGAGCTGATGTTACAGCAAGTGGAGTTTTTGCAGATATTATAAGATTGGCGAAATAGCAAATTACAATTCACTAAACTTTTTTTTATACATAGTTGGTGTAATTTTTTTTA
>JANYEB010000208.1 GCA_025363355.1 Chitinophagaceae bacterium
GTTGAATGTTAATTACGTTCAGCATTTACTCCTGCTTTTATTCAATTTCAAAATTTATTATTCAACATTATTCATAATGCTTACTCAAAACTTATCTGAGCTTCAGTCTCATTATTTACATTTAGAAGAACAATTTGGTGCACATAATTACCATCCTATTCCTGTTGTTTTAGAAAAAGGCGAAGGCGTTTTTTTATACGATGTTGATGGCAACAAATACTACGATTTTTTAAGTGGTTACAGTGCAGTCAATCAAGGTCATTGTCACCCGAAAATTATCAATGCTTTAATTGAACAAGCAAAGAAATTAACATTGACATCTCGTGCATTTCATAGCAATTTATTGGGCGAATATGCACAGTATATTACAACCTATTTTGGCTATGATAAAGTATTGCCAATGAACACAGGTGTTGAAGGTGGAGAAACTGCCATCAAACTATCTCGCAGATGGGCTTACACGAAAAAAGGTGTTGAAGAAAATAAAGCAAAAATCATCTTTGCTGAGGGTAATTTTTGGGGTAGAACTTTAGCTGCAATTTCATCATCAACCGACCCTAGTAGTTATCATAATTTTGGACCTTTTATGCCAGGTTTTGAGCTTGTACCTTATAACGATTTAATTGCTTTAGAAAAGGCACTTCAAGATGCCAACGTTGCAGCTTTTATGGTAGAGCCAATTCAAGGAGAAGCTGGTGTTGTAATTCCTACAGAAGGCTATCTAAAAGGTGTCAGAGATTTATGCACAAAATACAATGTATTGTTTATTGCAGATGAAATTCAAACAGGATTAGCACGTACAGGAAAAATGCTTGCTTGCGATCACGAAAATGTGAAGCCTGATATTTTGATTTTGGGTAAAGCTTTAAGTGGTGGTACAATGCCAGTAAGTGCAGTATTGTGCAACGATGATATTATGATGAACATTAAGCCAGGAGAACATGGTAGCACTTATGGTGGAAATCCTTTGGCTTGTGCTGTTGCAATGGTTGCTTTGCAAGTTTTGAAAGATGAAAAAATGGCTGAAAATGCAGAAGCAATGGGACAATTGTTGCGTGATGAATTAGTAAAATTGAACTCGCCATTAATAAAAACTATTCGTGGTAAAGGCTTGTTAAATGCTATTGTAATTGAACACAGTAACAAAGAAGCAAGTTGGGATTTGTGTTTAGAATTAAAGAATAATGGACTACTTGCCAAACCAACTCACGGAGATAAAATTCGTTTTGCACCTCCTTTATGTATCAACAAAGAGCAGGTTTTGGAATGTGTTGAGATTATTGGGAAAAGTTTAACAACCTTACTATAAACAATAATTTATCAACTCTTTAACATCTGCAAATTAAATAGCATAGCTAAAACCCTAAATTTGCACAAACTATTTCTATGCAAATACAAGCAGGAGAATTATTAAAAAATATTAACTCACCCGATGACTTAAAAAAACTAAGTAGTGAGCAATTGCATCAAGTGAGTAATGAGCTTCGTCAATACATTGTTGATGTGGTTTCTGTTCATGGTGGACATTTTGCTGCAAGCCTTGGTGTGGTTGAGTTATCTGTGGCATTGCATTATGTTTACAACACACCTTACGACCAATTAGTTTGGGATGTTGGACATCAAGCCTATGGTCATAAAATTCTCACAGGTCGTAGGGATAATTTCTCAACAAACAGAAAATACAAAGGCTTAAGTGGCTTTCCAAAACGAAGTGAAAGTGAGTACGATACTTTTGGTGTAGGACATTCATCTACCTCAATCAGTGCAGCTTTAGGGATGGCAATGGCTGCAAAATATAAAGGTGAAAATAGAAAATCTGTTGCTGTTATTGGCGATGGAAGTATGACTGCAGGAATGGCTTTTGAAGCAATGAATCACGCTGGTGTGGCTGATAGCGATTTGTTGGTTATACTCAACGATAACTGTATGAGTATTGACCCAAATGTGGGTGCTTTAAAAGAATATTTAACAGATATTTCTACTTCTCCTACTTACAATAAAATGCGGGATGAAGTTTGGAATTTAATGGGTAAATTACCTGTTGGAAAAAACTTTAGTCGCAGTATGGCAAGTAAGTTAGAAGCAAGTGTAAAGGGTGTTGTAAGCCAAAGCAGCAACTTGTTTGAGGCTTTGAAGTTCAGATATTTTGGTCCCATTGATGGACATAATATTACTAAATTGGTTGATACTTTAAAGGATTTAAAAAATATTCCTGGTCCTAAATTATTACACATTGTAACTGTTAAAGGAAAGGGATATGCTTTGGCAGAAAAAGACCAAACAAAATGGCACGCACCAGGCTTATTTGATAAAGTAACTGGCGAAATTTATAAAAAGAAAATTGAAGTGCCTTTGCCAATGAAATACCAAGATGTGTTTGGTTACACAATGATAGAGTTGGCAAAAGCTAACGACAAAATAATGGGCGTAACACCTGCAATGCCAAGTGGAAGTTCATTAAAATTTATGATGGCAGCAATGCCTAATCGTGCTTTTGATGTGGGTATTTGTGAGCAACATGCTGCAACTTTAAGTGCTGGTTTAGCAACACAAGGAATGCGAGTTTTTTGCAATATTTATAGCAGTTTTATGCAACGTGCTTTTGACCAAGTAGTACACGATATTGCTATTCAAAAACTACCTGTAACACTTTGTTTAGACAGGGCAGGTTTGGTGGGTGAAGATGGCCCAACACACCACGGTTGTTATGATGTGCCATATTTCAGGTGTATTCCAAATATGATTATTTCGGCTCCAATGAATGAAAAAGAGCTGAGGAATTTGATGTTTACATCACAGCTTGAAACTACCAAATATCCTTTTGTCATTCGTTATCCAAGAGGCGAGGGTGTGATAGCAGATTTGCAGCAAGAAACTATGGCAGAAAAGTATCCTTTTGAGGAAGTACAAATTGGTAAAGGACGTAAGTTGAAAGATGGAGAAAGCATTGCTATACTTAGCTTTGGGCATCCTGGCAATTTTGCACAAGCAGCTATACGTGAGTTAAGAACTGATGGTATTAATCCTGCCCATTATGATATGCGTTTTGTAAAACCAATTGATGAAGAAATGTTGCACGAAGTATTTGCAAAATACAATAAAATTATCACCATCGAAGATGGAACAACAATTGGTGGTTTTGGTAGTGCAGTATTAGAATTTATGGCTCAACATAATTACACAGCACAAGTTAAAATGCTTGGTATTCCTGATAGATTGGTGGAGCACGGTACACTAAAAGAATTGCACAGAGAGTGTAATTATGATGCA
>JANYEB010000209.1 GCA_025363355.1 Chitinophagaceae bacterium
GCCATATTATTTGGTCTGTACCAAGCATTATAAAAACTTGTAAAAGCTTCTCTTGGTGCAGTTTTAATAATTTCCTCAGTACCAATTGGTAAACGTTTTGAATAAATACTGTTATTTAATAAAGAAGGAAAATATTGCATCATCATTCTCATTCCAGCACCTAATCTCATTCTTTTTTCTTCAAGAATAATTCCACGCTCTTTATTAATTTCATCAGTCTCTAATAATAGATTACCAGCCCAATCTCTGATAACTTGGTAGCCACCTTGCAATACTTTTGGATCTTTAGATGAAATAGGTAAATCATAAACTGTTTCATCGAAAGAAGTGTGAGCATTAAGGTCTGCACCAAAACGAACACCTGCTTTTTGAAGATAATTTGTTAATTCATTTTTAGGGAAGTTTTTAGTACCATTAAAAGCCATATGCTCTAAAAAGTGAGCAACATCTTGTTGGTTATCTTTTTCTAAAACAGAACCTGTATTTACGGCTAGTTTTAGTTCAACTTTTCCTTCGGGTTTAACATTACGACGAATGTAATAAGTTAATCCGTTAGCTAGTTTACCTACTTTAACATTTTTGTCAATAGGAATACCATCAGCATTGGTTTGTGCAATGGTTGTGTTAAATGCAACTGCAAGCATCATAAAACCAGCAGCAATCATTTTCTTGTTGCGAATCATAAATGGAGTATTTTAGGTTGCGAATGTAAAGCTGATTGAAGTTGCGGTGGAAAAAATATTATAAACGAAAAATCCACTAATGTTAGTAGATTTAATTGCTATTTAGCTTCTGATGACAATTATCATAGATTACAGCGTTGAGTTAGTTATAACTTTGTTACTTCAATATTAATTTAATATGACAAAGTATTTTGTTAGCGTTGTTTTTGTGATTTTACTAATTGCATCTTGCAAAAAAAAGCAAGAGCAAACAAAACCTATTGAAGAAAAAATTACAGCATCTGTTTATGCATCTGGCATTATAAAAACTGTTAATCAATATCAAGTATTTTCTACTGTAAATGGGTTGGTTGCTGAGAAATTTATAACAGAAGGGGATATTGTAAAAAAAGGAAGTCAGCTTTTACGAATCTCAAATTCAACAGTTTACTTAAATGAAGACAATGCTAAAATCAATGCAGATTATGCTTTAACCCAATCTAACCTTGAAAAATTAAATGAGTTGCAAACCAATATTGATTTAGCAAAAGCAAAAATGGACAATGATATGTTGTTATTGCAAAGACAAAAAAACTTGTGGAAAGAACAAATAGGTACACAAAATGAAGTAGATCAAAGAGAACTTGCAGTGAAAAGTTCAACAGGCATTTACGAATCTGCAAAACTGAAATATACACAACTGCAAAAGCAAATTAATTTTCAGGAAAAACAATCTCAAAAAGCATTAGAAATCTCTAAAAATATTGTTGGTGATTATACCATTAAAAGTGAAGTGGATGGCAAGGTTTATAATGTTTTAAAAGAAAAAGGCGAGATGGTGAATTCTCAAACTGCAGTTGCTTTAATTGGCGATGCTAATACTTTTTTACTAGAGTTACAGGTGGATGAATATGATATTGCCAAAATTAAGCTTGGTCAGAAAATTTTGATCACAATGGATAGTTATAAAGGCAACGTATTTGATGCAGTTGTTTCTAAAATTAATCCAATAATGAATGAAAGGTCTAAATCCTTTACAATTGAAGCAAGATTTGTAAAACAGCCTGAAGCTTTATATCCTAACCTAACTTGTGAAGCAAATATTCTTATTCAAGAAAAAGAAAAAGCTTTAACAATTCCTAGAAATTATTTACTGAATGGAGATTCTGTAATCCTTTCTACTAAAGAAAAAAAGAAAGTAATAACAGGATTGAAAGATTATCAAAAAGTAGAAATAGTAAGTGGTTTATCTGTTAACGATGTTATTTTTAAACCTACACAATAATCAATGAATGTTAAACTAATTTTTAGTATCGCTAAATCATTGTTGCTTGCCCGTTGGAAGCAAACACTTGTTGCTGCTATAGGTGTTACATTTAGTATCACAATGTTTATAACGCTTTTAAGTTTTATGACAGGACTGAATGATTTATTGGATGGATTAATACTAAATAGAACACCACATATTCGTTTGTATAATGAGATTAAACCTAATGTTAATCAGCCTTTAAATCTTGCTACAAACACCGAATATCAGCATAATTTTATAAGCTCAATTAAGTCGGGAAATAGCAGACAAGAGATTTATAATTATGCAGCTATTACTGAGGTTTTGAAGAAGGATGAAAGAGTACTAGGCTATTCACCTAAAATAATAGCACAAGTTTTTTTTAATGATGGAGCAATAGATATTACAGGCATTGTAAATGGAATTAATATAGAGGATGAAAGTAAATTATTTCATTTTAATGAATACATCACAGCAGGCAATGCATCTGATGTTGAAAAACTATCAAACAGCATTGTTTTAGGTAAAGGACTAGCAGATAAATTATTAGTAAACATTGGAGATGTTATACAATTAACAACATCTAAAGGAGAAAGATTCCCGTTAAAAGTTGTAGGATATTTTCAATCTGGATTACAAGAATTTGATAAAACACAGAGTTATGCATCTATTGCTACTGTTCAAAAATTATTGGGAAAGCCTAGTAACTATGTTACAGACCTGCAAGTGAAACTGAAAGATATTAAAGCGGCACCTGCTGTTACAAAAGAATACGCAAGATTGTTTAATACAGATGCTGAGGATATTCAAACTGCAAACTCACAATTTGAAACAGGAACTTTTGTTAGAACTTTAATTTCTTATGCAGTTGGAATAACTTTATTGGTAGTTGCAGGCTTTGGTATTTACAATATTTTGAATATGATGATTTATGAAAAGATGGATACGATTGCTATACTAAAAGCAACAGGTTTTGCAGGCAAAGATGTTAAAAGAATATTTATTGTAATTGCTTTAAGCATTGGATTTTTTGGTGGAATGGCAGGTTTGTTGTTTGGCTTTGGTTTGTCGTCAATTATTGACCAGATACCATTTAATACAGCAGCCTTACCAACTATTAAAACCTATCCAATTAATTACAATCCTATGTTCTATTTAATTGGTTCAGTGTTTTCATTAATCACAACTTATTTTGCTGGATGGTTTCCTGCATGCAAGGCAAGTAAGATAGATCCTGTAATCATAATAAGAGGGAAGTAGTTTATGAGTGAAATAATATTAGAAGCAAAGAATATCTGCAAAGATTTCCACGACCCAGTTACCATAAGGGTTTTAAACAATATTAATTTTTCTATCAACAAAGGAGATTTTGTTTCCATTACAGGAAAATCTGGTTGTGGCAAATCAACATTGCTTTATATACTTTCTACAATGGATACTGATTATGAAGGAGAATTGTTGATTGATAATGTTTCTATGAATGAAAAAAAAGAAGCACAATTAGCGAAAGTTAGAAACGAGAAAATTGGTTTTGTTTTTCAGTTCCATTATTTATTAAACGAGTTTAGTGTTTTAAGAAATGTGATGTTGCCAGGATTAAAGCTAGGAAAATATTCAGAAAAAGAAGTTGAAGCTAGGGCAATGGATAAACTGAAAATGTTAGACATTGGGCATCTTGCACAAAAGAGTGTTAATCAAATTTCTGGTGGAGAAAAACAACGTGTTGCTATTGCCAGGGCTTTAATTAACGACCCTCATATTATAATGGGCGATGAGCCAACAGGGAATCTTGATAAAAAAAACAGTGAAATAGTCTTTGATATTTTTAAGAAATTAGCAGAAGAGTTTAATCAAACTTTATTGATTGTAACACACGACCAAAATTTTGCAGATAGAACACATAGAACCATTGAAATGGAGGATGGACGAATTTTAAATTCTAAAGCTAACGCCTTCAATAGCTAAATCGGTATTTGGAAAAACTTCCTTTGCCTCGGCAAGAAATTCATTAAGTTGTTCGTATTTGCTACTAAAATGACCAATTAATAAACGCTTTGCATTTGCTTTACTTGCAATGGTTGCAGCTTGCACAGTTGTAGAATGAAAACGAAGTGCAGCTCTTTCGTGTAAGTCTTTTAAGTAAGTAGTTTCGTGATACATTACATCAACTTCTTTAGCTTTATCAGCTAGCGTTTCATCGTAAATAGTATCGGCACAATAAGCATAACTTTTAGCAGGAGAATTTGCAGTAGTTACTAATTCATTATTTATAATTCTGCCATCTTTTGTTTGGTAATCTTTGCCTAGCTTCAAATTTTCGTAGTAAGCTGTTGGAATTTCAAATTGCACAGCTTTGTCTCTATCAATCTTCCTAGGTACTTTCTTTTCTCTGATAATAAAACCATAACATTCTACACGATGCTGTGTAGAGAAGCATTCGACAGAAAATTTACTATTATCTACAAGAATTCCTTCTTTCTCTAGTGTTGTAAAGTACAGTTTAAACGGCAAAACTGTGTTAGCAACTTTTAGTTGAAGAGCAATAATTTCATCAAGTCCTTTGGGTCCAAATAAATGTAGGTCTTGCTCTCTGCCAAGTAGTCCCATACTGGTTAATAAACCTATTAAACCAAAATAATGATCGCCGTGTAAATGAGAAATGAATATGTGATTGATTCTGCTGCGACGAATTTTATAACGTGCAATTTGCATTTGAGTTCCCTCGCCACAATCTATTAAAATAATTTGTTCATTTAATGTAACCACTTGGGCAGTTGGATGCCTGTCAAATGCAGGAAGAGCCGAGTTATTACCAAGTATTGTTACACCAAACATAGTAGTTAATGGTTTTAATTTTATGACTGCTCACGAAGATATATTTTAATGATATCAAACCTTTAACTTTCGATTTTAAATTCTAATTATTTAGAAATGTATCCAATTCCATTTAACCTTTCCTTGAGATAATTCTAATGATGGGGTTGGAAATTTAAAACTATTCAAAATAAATAGTGCAGTTTTAAGAAGTTTGCTTTTCGTTTTAATTTTAGTGAGGTCAATATCTGGTGCTAAATACCATTGACGATATCTTGGATATATAGCATCTGCATCAGTTTCTACGCCATTTACATCAATAACATCTGTGTGATAAGCACCAATAATATTTTCTGCACCATATCCAACTGCAATATTTAACCAACTTGGGATATTGGATTTTTTGAAAAAGGACTTTAAGTTAGCACTAAGCCAATAAGTTTGAGGATTATAGTTTTTAAAAATTCTATCCGTTCTATCCTTACCATTTATTCTAACTGCAAATCTTTCTAGCCCAGGGTCAGAATAAGTTTCATAGTGAGTTCCGTATTTTATTTGGATTCTTTGTTCGTCCCATAATAATTCTTGACCAACTAAAAATGCAGTACCAGTGACATTTGCTATATAATCTCCATAACTAAAACCCCAGTGGTCACTAAAACCATCCATTACTTCAATAGCTGTCATATATGCAAGCCCAGTCATTCCACCAATCCATACATATTTTTTCTTCGAAACGCCAGCCCACTTCCACATTTGCATACTCATTTTACCACCTAGATATGCACCATACATATGGCTTACTTTATCTACTTGCAAATATTCTCCATTATCATCAAAAAAGTGAAAACTAGATTTTGGATAGTCTTTATACCAAAATGAATATAGTGAAGCAAAGTTTGTTGCGTACGCTATCGCTTGTGTATAAGCAACTAATTTTACTTTCTTTTTATCGTAAGGTAAAGATGAATTTGTTGGTTTGAAAATATTGACAATAGGCTTGGTAGTATCTTTTGCAGCATATTGTAAACTATCTTGCGAAGTAGCTTCAAGTGAGATTAAGAAAAAAACTGATAAACAAAATTTAAACATTAGCCGAACATAAGATTTTTAATAAAATATTTTTATTTGAAGAGATTATTTGTACTCCCCAAATTCCTTTCTAAGTATGTCTGCAATTTCTCCAAGTGTACATTTTGCTTCAACAGCCTCTATAACAAAAGGCATTAAATTGCTTCCATCTTTTGCAGCAATAGCGATGTTTTTAAGACAATTAGCTGCTTTTACAGCGTCTCTTTCTTTCCTCAGTTTAGTTATTTTATCACTCTGCAATTGTCTAATGCTATCATCTATTTTAAAACCTGGAATTGGCGTTTCTTTATCAATGGTAAATTTATTTACGCCAACAATAATCTTCTCACCACTTTCAATATTGCGTTGATATTCGTAGGCACTCCTTGCAATTTCATCTTGCATAAAACCTGCTTCAATAGCAGCAACACTGCCACCCATTGCATCAATTTTATTAATTAATTCCCAAGCTTTTTCTTCTACTTCATTCGTTAAAGTTTCTACAAAATAACTACCAGCTAAAGGGTCAACTGTATCAACAACACCACTTTCAAACGCTACGACTTGCTGGGTTCTTAATGCAATTCGTGCAGCTTCTTCGGTTGGTAAACTCAATGCTTCATCATAGCCATTGGTGTGCAGACTTTGTGTGCCACCTAACACAGCAGCAAGTGTTTGAATGGTAACTCTGCTAACATTATTTAAAGGTTGTTGAGCTGTTAAAGTGCTGCCACCAGTTTGTGTATGAAAACGCAGCATCATTGCTTTTTCATCTGTTGCTCCAAGGTCTTTCATCATTGTTGCCCACATTCTTCTTGCTGCTCTAAACTTAGCTACTTCTTCAAATAAATTGTTGTGAGCATTAAAGAAAAATGATAAACGTTTGCCAAATACATTAATATCCAAACCTTTTGCTAATGCAGCTTTCACATAGGCTTTACCGTTGCTTAGTGTAAATGCAATTTCCTGCACAGCTGTGCTGCCTGCTTCACGAATATGATAGCCCGAAATTGAAATGGTGTTCCACTTTGGCAAGTCTTTACTACACCATTCAAAAATATCAGTGATGATTCTCATTGATGCTTTTGGAGGATAGATATAAGTACCACGAGCAGCATATTCTTTTAAAATATCGTTTTGAATTGTACCGGTAATTTTCTTCAAATCTGCACCTTGTTGTTTTGCCAAAGCAACATAAAAAGCCAATAAAATAAATCCACTTGCATTAATGGTCATTGATGTAGAAACATCTTCCAGTTTAATACCAGCAAACAAGCGTTCCATATCTTCAATGCTATCAATGGCGACACCCACTTTTCCTACTTCGCCTTCAGCTAATTCGTGGTCGCTATCGTAACCAATTTGTGTAGGTAAATCAAATGCAACACTTAACCCACTTACACCTTGTGATAATAAATAATGGTACCGTTTATTACTTTCTTCAGCTGTGCTGAAACCCGCATACTGCCTCATTGTCCAAAGTTTTCCACGATACATATCTGGTTGGATACCTCTTGTAAACGGAAACTGTCCAGGCAACTCTTTGTTTCTTGTTACAGGCTTCTCGTTAATCGTTTCTTGTTCTTCGTTTGTAGTATAAATTCCTTTTATTTCAATACCACTATCTGTATATTTTTTATTGCTCACTTTGTTGTTTTTATATGTATTTATGAAAGAAAGTTATAAACGTATAATTTTCTTATAAACTCTCTTTTCATTCCTGTAAATAATTTCAAGAACATAGAATTTATCTATGCTGCTATTTATATTCAATGAGGTATTTTCTTCTTGAAATTTATAATTATGTTTTTGTGTTAATACACCTAAACTATTGTAAACATTGATTTGTGTAATGTTTTTATGTAGCTTGAAATTAATTTGGCTAAGAAAAGGGTTGGGATAAAAATTAATTTCTTCATTTTTATTTTGTGGTGAGACAACTGTGTTTTTAACATCATTGTTTATTGCTAAAATCCAATTACAAGTTGGTGATAAAATATTGGTGCTATCTACTTTGAGTAAGCCATTATTCGCATACCAATTTTGCCAAACACCACCACTTGCACTGAAATAATCTTTTAAATCAAAAGAATTGTTTGCAGTTGATGTCCCTTTTATTCTATAAACTTTCAAAGCATCATTATTTGCCATCCAAGTTAGTGGGTTGTTGGGTAAGCAGGTTTCAGGAAAATTATTAATTACACTGCAATTAGTTGAAATGAAATAGGCATTATCGTTATAAGTAGGAAACCCACCAAACACTTTGGCTAAGCCATTTTCGTCTATGCAAACAGCAGTATATTCATCACAAGCAATGGCAAATTGTGGCACACCACTATCAAGGCTCATTCTTGCCAAAAATGTCACTAATCTTCCTCTTCTATCTGGGTTATCAAAATGAGTGTCTGTAATAGTTCTTTTTAAAAATTGATTATGTAGAAAATTATTATTACCTAGAGTAATTAAACTGCTGAAAGGATTTGCAAGTGCTTGTGCTGATGTAACACTTCCATTGACTGCACTATTATATGCCTGACCCATAATTGCCATTCCTGCACTTGTGCCACCAATAGGTACTTTTTTTATGTTGATTAAATAATTTAATGCACTATCAACTGCTGTTCCTTTCCAAAAATTTATGTAATCTGCTTGATTTCCACCTGCAATAAAAACAGCTTCAGCATTTCTAATTTGTGTTTTCACATAAGTGTCGTTAGCAGCAGCTATGCTAGGAATAACAAGGGTTTCAACGCTATTTACTGTTACGCCCAAAGTAGTATATAAATAACTATTATAGCCATTTGTTCCTGTGGCTCTAAGTACAATAATATCTCCACCACCACTTCTTTGTAAAAACCAACGCATTGCATTATCATCTTCTGTTGCCCCTCCCATTAAACAAGTACCAGATACTGTTGTTGTAGTAATATTATTGGTATTACCTATGAAATAAGATGTGTATGCTTGTGAGAAATTAATAAAAGGGATTGAAAGTAGAATTGCAATAATTATTTTTTTCATTTGATTGATAGATTAGTGTTTTAAATCTTAATCCTTATAAGTCGTTGCTGAAGGTGTATTTATTAACTTTTTTGCTTCTCCAGCTAAAACTTCACTTACCAATTCGTGAAGATTACCTCTTTTGTCATTCATTAAAAAATCAAGAATAATTCTGTTTAAATCTCCACCAGTTGCATCAACAGGAAGGGAAGAGCCAATTTGGTTTACAATCAGTAGGTTTTGATCTCTTAAAGTTTTTATGGCATTCCAAGCATCTGTGCTAACATAAATTTGTTGAGATATATTAAACTCAAATTCTTCTCTAATTGTTTGTAGTAGCAGCATTTGCATATCCCTTGCTGCAGAATCAGGCACGTTTAATCTTGTAATTAAATTAGGCAAAGCAATTCTATTGGTTAATAATGTTAGCCTTTCATAAGCTTGTAACATTACTTGTTTAGACTGGTCAGAAGCGATTTCTCTCCTTGTTTCTTTTTTAAAAAATCTAAACCAAACGTAAAGTGATGCACCAATAAAAACGGTCATTGATATTGCAAAAATATAAGTAGTTGAATCCATAATTTTTTTTGCAAATATAGAATGTGGTAGACACTTGAATGTAAGAGTTTTGCTAAATGATATTTGTATTTGAAGTAGGATTAACTAGCGTTTTCTTTCTTTAATCGAAATAGTAATAAAACATAATTGCAATGTTTTTGTTTTCTTTGCATAAAGATTTTAAAAATGGAAACACTTATAGCTGCACCAATTCAATTTACAATAAATGCCGTTGAAGAAATTAAAAGATTAATGAATGAAGAAGGATTTGATAAAAGCCAAAAGCTTAGAGTAGGAGTTAAAGGTGGTGGATGCAGTGGAATGACTTATGTGTTAGGCTTTGATTTGCAACTTGAAGATGATGAGGTGTACGATTATGAAGGAATGGAATTTATTATGAATAAAAGCCACGGACTTTATCTTGCTGGAATGCAAGTTGATTGGCAAGATGGATTAAATAGCAGAGGATTTACTTTCACAAATCCTAATGCCAGTAAAACCTGTGGTTGTGGAACTTCTTTTGCAGTATAAAAAGTCTATATCTTATCCTTATTTTCTGAGTAATATTTCAGCATTACATTAAAAACTGTATCTCTCAATTCCTTGGTATTAATATCTAATGGCGATATTGGAGGCAAGAAATGCATTTCTAATTTTGCTGGTAACAAATACAATATTTTATTGTTTGGTTGGGCTTTATTAGTGTTAAATAAAAGAGCAGGCATAACTGCTGTTTGTGTTTCTGTGGCTAGTTTGAAAGCCCCATCGTAAAACGGTTTTAATAAATCTTTGCCTTTGTTTCGAGTGCCTTCAGGATAAATGCACATATACATTTTACTAGCTAATACTCTTTTCATTTCAATATAACTTTCTCTTCTACTTTTATCGCTTTTTCTGTTTACAAGCACTGCACCTTTTCTATAAAAAGAGCCAAACAAAGGAATTTTTGCAAATGAACTTTTAGCAATTGTTTTATTAGCCCCTGGAATAAAGGGGCAAGTTATTGGAACATCTAAAAGTGTGTTATGATTGAATGTAATGATATAAGTTTTATCTTTTTCAAAATTTTCCAAGCCCTTTACTTTTAATGAGCACCCAATTAAAAAAAGCCAACACCTCATCCAAATTTTGGAGATAAAAATAAACATTGCTTGCCCTTTTTTTCCTTTGATTAAGTAGGTAAGCATCGAGGGAATAAAGATGATAAAGAAAGTTATTAAGAATGTCACCAATCCCCAAATTGCCCAAATACGAGCAAATATTTCTTTTAAATAGTAAGTAAAATTTTTCTCCATTTGTTAAGGTTTCCAATCAATAGGTTCTAATCCTTGTTTGGTAAGTAATTCATTTGTTTTGCTAAAATGCTTGCATCCGAAGAATCCATTGTGTGCACTTAAAGGCGATGGATGTGCTGCCTTTAAAACAAAATGTTTTGTTGCATCAACCAATACTTGTTTGTCTTGTGCAAATTTGCCCCAAAGTAGGAATATAACACCAGTTTTTTCTTCAGATATTTTTTTTATAACAGCATCTGTAAAGTTCATCCATCCAATTTTGCTATGACTTGCAGGCTCGTTTGCTCTTACAGTTAATACTGCATTTAGCAATAAAATGCCTTGCTCTGCCCATTTAATTAAGTTGCCAGTTTTTGGAATTTCTAAACCAATATCTGTTTTTAATTCTTTATAGATATTTTGTAAAGATGGTGGTGTTGCAATACCATCTGGAACGCTGAAACTTAAGCCCATTGCTTGTTGTGGGTTGTGATATGGATCTTGACCAAGTATTACAACCTTAATTTTATCGAATGGTGTTTTATCAAATGCATTAAATATCTGAGAACCTGTTGGATAAATAGTTGCACCTGTTGCTCGTTCAGTTTTAAGGTGTAAAACAATTTGTTGAAAATAGGATTTGTGAAATTCATCTTTTAAAATCTCTTTCCAGCTGCTTTCTATTTTAACGTCCATTTGTTTTTGATTTATAGCATTCCAACTGTTGAAATGTGCAACGCAACTAAAGTTGAATAGTAGTGCAAAAGTTGACTAGAAATTATCCTTCTTTTTTCTCTAACAGCAACTCTTGAATCATCTTTTCAAGTTCTTGAATTCGCTTTTCCAAACTGGGCAAACTACGATTTAAAGCTTGAAGTCGCAATGAGGCTGTAAAGTCAGCAGCAGGCGTTCCTGTAACAACTGTATTAGGAGTTTTAATGGTTTTGCTTACCCCACTTTGAGCATTTATTTTGCTGCCATCTGCAATAGAAATATGTCCTGCAAAGCCAGCTTGTCCACCCACCATTACATTATTGCCAATTTTGGTGCTACCACTAATACCTGCTTGTGCAGCAACTACTGTATTACTTCCAATTTCAGCATTGTGTGCTACTTGAATAAGATTGTCTAATTTGGTTCCTCTTCTAATTATTGTGCTGCCCATTGTAGCTCTATCAATTGTTGTATTGGCACCAATTTCTACATCATCTTCAATAATTACATTGCCAAGTTGCGGTATTTTGCTGTATGAACCATCAGCTAAAGGTGCAAAACCAAATCCATCACTACCTATTACAGTTCCAGCGTGAATGATAACATTGTTACCAAGTACTGAATCACTATAAATTTTGACACCAGAGTATAAAATACAATTATCGCCAATGGTTGAATTGCTATTAATTACAACACCAGAATATATTTTAACATTATTACCAATTGTAACATTATCGCCAATGTATGCAAAGGCTGCGACAAAGCAATTCTCTCCAAGCTTAGCCGTGGTTGAAATATATGCAGGGTCTTGAATGCCAACTAATTGTTGAGAAACAATTTCTTGATATTTTGATAATAAAGTTGCAAAAGCTGCATAGGCATCTTCAACACGAATTATTGTTGAAGTAATAGATTGTTTAAGCTGAACACTTTCTGACAATAGAATGACAGATGCTTGCGTTTTGTATAAATATTCCTCATATTTTGGATTAGAAAGAAAAGCAATATCACCAGCTTTTGCTTCTTCTATTTTACCGAAATTAGAAACACTAACAGTAGCATCTCCTTCAATTTTTCCATTAACAAGTAATGCTATTTGCGAGGCGGTGAAAGTCATTTAAAAAATTTGAAGATTTGAAGAGTGAAAATTATTAAAGCATTATAAATCTTTAAATTTTCAAATCTTCAAATGGTTTATATGGAACAAATATAATTTTTTTTGACAGTTGCTGTAATTGTTTTGTGAATAAGGGTATTATCGATAGATGAAATGTCTTTAATAGTTCCATCTTTAAAAAGAATGTTAATTTTCTCATCATCCGTTTTATAAATTGTATTTGATATAGACCCACAAAATGCAAAATAAGTTGCATCAGCTTTACTAATATTGAATTTTATAGAGATTTCTTGCTGTTTTTTTACTAGTAATGCGTTATCAATTTCTTCTGATTGAAGTTTTAATTTAAACAATTGCCTATTTAAAATTCTTGAGCATAGGGTGCTTAAAACAATATCTCTATGCTTGCTCCATTTTTTGATGGCAAATTCAAAATCTACGTCATCTATTTCGCAAAATTTATCTAATACATTGTCATCAACATTACCATTAAATTCAAAAAGAAAATAATCAGTGCCACTGCCAGTTTTTAATGACTCACTATCAATTTTACTCAATTCTTTTGCCCTTCTTAAAATTTGTACCAGCATTTCTTCTGCCGCTAAAACCGCTTTATGAAGGTATGCTTGCCAGTACATTAATCTTCGGGCTATTAAAAATTTTTCAATACTATAAATGCCTTTTTCTTCTACCATTAATTCGTTGTTATGAACCACCAACATTTTAATAATTCTGTCGTAGCCAATAACACCTTCATGAACGCCTGTGAAGAAACTATCTCTTGTTAAATAGTCCATTCTATCAACATCCAACTGACCACTAACAAGCTGGTGCAAAAATTTTTTATGATATTTATTTTGAAAGATTTGAATAGCTAAATCTAATTGACCATTAAACTCAACATTCATCTTCTGCATTATTTTCAAACTCAATTCTTCGTGATGAATGCCAGACAACAATTCTTCTTCTAATGCGTGAGAAAAAGGTCCATGACCAACATCGTGAAGCAAGATTGCAGCTTTTGCAGCAAGTTCTTCTTCCTCGCTAATTTCAACTCCTTTTGATTTTAATTCTGCCAAAGCAATGCACATCAAATGATATGCCCCTAAGCTATGATGCAGCCTTGTATGCACAGCTCCAGGATATACTAAATAAGCCAACGCCATTTGGTGAATACGGCGTAAACGTTGGTAAAAAGGATGGGCGATAATATCGAAAATCAACTGATTGCTAATGGTAATAAATCCATAAACAGGATCGTTGATTATTTTATGTTTAATCATTGATTTGCAATTCTAATTCTATTTCACCAATTCCAGCACCCACATTGTTTTTGCAGGAATTGTAAATTTATTATTTGATATTTTTCCTGTTACAATATCGGTAGCTTTTGTATAGCCTTTTGTTCTTTCATCATAATCATCAAAGCTAATATCGTGTTGCTTTTCATCGGTATTCATTACACACATTATAGTTTGTTTAGCATCATATCTAAAATAAACATACAAGCCATCTTGAGGTACATATTGCATCATCTTTCCTGTTTTAATAGCAGATGATTTCTTTCTAAAATTGGCTAATGTTTTATAATAATCCTGCATCATTTTTTCGTCAGTAGTTAAACCTTCACTCGTGAATGCATTTTTTTTATCACCTTCCCAACCACCAGGGAAATCAAGCCTTACCCAGCCATCAGGATTTGTTCCTCCTTTCATTAAAACCTCACTACCATAATATGTTTGAGGGATACCACGACAAGTAAACAACCAAGCAAAAGCCATTTTCATTTTAGCAATATCTTCTCCAAAACTGGTAAAACTTCTTGGCAAATCATGATTGTCCAACATTATACAATTTCTATTTGGGTCTTTGTATAAATAATCGAAAGCAAGTGTTGTATATAATTTATTTACACCTTCTGTCCAGCCAAACTTTTCGTTTAATGCTGGTTGAATGCCATAAAATAAAGTTTGAAAATCTGTTGCTCCTTGCAGGTTACTTTTGAATTTTGTGTTCAAGTTGTTCTCTGTGTAATAAGCTTGACTTGGCACCCCGTGAACCCAAGTTTCTCCAAACATTGTCATCTTTGGATATTCATCTGTTAATGCTTTATTACAACGGTTCATAAATGCTAAATCATTGTATAAATAAGTATCTATTCTCCAACCATCTACACCAAACTCTTCTACACTCCAAATTGCATTTTGGATCAAAAAATTAGCAACATAAGGATTGTTTTGATTCCAGTCGGGCATTTGGTCTGTAAACCAACCATCTTGCGTAATTTTTCTATCTTTTGCAGATGAGTAAGGGTCATATATTGGCTGGTCTTTATAGCTTGTTTTTGTAAACTTATCCCATTGGTGAAACCAGTCTTTTGCAGGTGCTTCAGTAAACAAAATATGCTTATCGCCAATGTGATTATACACTGCATCCTGCATCAGCTTCATCCCTCGTTTATGCAGTTCATCACTTAATTTTTTATAAGCAGTTACACCACCAAATCTTGGGTCAATAGAATAATGATTGGTGAAAGCATAACCGTGTTCTGTTCTGTTGGGTTGGTTATTTTCTAAAACAGGAGTCATCCATAATGTAGTAACACCAAGGTTTTGAAGGTAATCAAGATGATTTGTTACGCCTTGCAAATCTCCACCATGACGTAAATACATTGAATCTCTGTCTAGGCTTTGATCCAACATTCCAGCAATTCTATCATTACTTTTATCGCCATTGCTAAAGCGTTCTGGCATTAGTAAATAAACAAAATCTTCTGATGTTACACCTTGTGCAAAATCTTTGCCTCTATTGGCTCTGCGAGGTTTGAGTTCATATTTAATATAATATGGTTTTATATCTGGTTGATTAAAAATTATATTAATTGAACAAGGTTTTACATTACTTGGAATTGTTAAATCTGCAATTGCATATTGAGCATTTTCCAAAACACTGATATTATTAATTTTTACATCTTTACTATCAGTAATAATACTTGTTCTTATTCCACGAGCAAAAGCTCCAAGTTCTTTATCTTTTTTTAACAACAACTGCACTTTATTATGCTTCATACCAACCCACCAATTGCTTGGAAATACTGTTACTTGCGAAAAAGTAAAAAGGCAAAAAGCAAAAACAAAAAGTATCGATAATAGTATTTTTTTCATTGTTGTGTTTATTAAATAATTAAGCAGCAATTTCTTTCTTTTCATTCACCAAAACATAACATAAGATGGCAGCAATAATAAATAAGCCGCCACCCAATTGCACAGCAAACATTCTATCGTTATGCAATACATTTTTCATTATAGAACCAAAGCCAAGCGATGCAATAATTTCGGGCATTACAATAAATAAATTAAAAATCCCCATATAAATCCCCACTTTGTTTTTTGGCAAACAACCACTTAGCATTGCATAAGGCATACTTAAAATACTTGTCCAAGCAATACCAACACCTGCCATACTTAAATACAACATTTTAGGGTCTTGAACCCAGCCTACACTTATCAATCCAAATGCACCACAAAGCAGGCATAAACTATGTGTTAATTTTCGTCCTAATTTATCGGCAATTGCAGGAAGAAAAAAGGCAAATACAAAAGTTACAATATTATAAAAAGCTAGTGTAAGCCCAGCAAAATCAGCACCTTTGGCATATACAGGATCATTATTATCTACACCGTGATATACATTTACAGCAACTGCTGTTGTGTAAAAAAACCACATTAAAAATAAGCCAGGCCAAGTGAAAAACTGAACAGTAGATAAAGCCCACATTCTTTTAGGCATTAAGAAGATTTTCTCTTTTGATGTATCATCTATTGCTTCATTTTTTTTAGCATCACTTGCAGATGTTGGTGGATATTCTTTGGTAGTAAATACTGTATATAAAACTGATGCTAAAAAGAAGAAAGCTCCTGTATAAAAACTCCACTTCACATTATCAGCAATAATACCTTTTGCAGCAGTATTGGTAGAATGAAAAATGTTTGTAAAAACCCAAGGTAAAGAAGATGCAATACTGCCACCTAAACCAATCATTAAACTTTGCATAATAAACCCACGATTAACTTGGCTATCAGGAAGTTTATCTGCAACAAAAGCTCTAAATGGCTCCATTGCTACGTTTCCAAAAACATCTAATACCCAAAGCAAACCAGCAGCCATAAATAAGGTGCCACTATGGGGCATAAATATCAAAGCTATTGAACTTAATAAAGCCCCTATAAAAAAGTATGGTCTTCTTCTTCCAAAAGTTGGATGCCAAGTTCTATCGCTTAAATATCCAATGACAGGTTGCACTAATAAACCTGTTAATGGTGCTGCTAAAAACAACAAAGGCACATCATCAGGATTTGCACCCAAGCCTTCGTAAATTCTACCCATATTTGCACGCTGTAAGTCCCAGCCAAATTGAATTCCAAAGAATCCAACACTCATATTAACAATTTCAGAAATGGGCAATTTAGGTTTCTTGCCAGTGAAGACAGTACTCATATAGCTATCGTTTATTTGTTAGAATGTGTAATTTTTACACCGTCCGAAATTAGGGGTAAATACTATACACACATTAAATGTTCGCACTTAATTTATAATTCCATCTTCTTCAAAACTAACAATCCTTAGCTTTTCTTTCAAATCCTATATTTGCCAAAATTTTTAAAATGAACATTAAGAATAATATTCTTGAAACCATTGGAAACACACCAATGATTCGTCTAAATAAAATAACAAAAAATTTGCCTTGTGAGGTTTTGGCTAAGGTTGATTACTTTAATCCTGGCAATTCTATTAAAGATAGAATGGCTTTAAAAATGGTGGAAGTTGCAGAGCAAGAAGGCAAACTTAAACCTGGAGGAACAATTGTTGAAGGCACAAGTGGCAATACTGGTATGGGTTTGGCGTTGGCAGCAGTTGTAAAAGGATATAAATGTGTGTTTGTTACAACAGATAAACAAAGCAAAGAAAAAGCAGATATTTTAAAAGCCGTTGGAGCAGAAGTTATTATTTGTCCAACAAATGTTTTGCCAGAAGATCCTCGTAGTTATTATAGTGTAGCAAAACGTTTGGCAACCGAAATTCCAAATAGTATGTATATGAACCAATATGATAATTTGGCTAATAGACAAGCACACTACGAAAGTACAGGGCCAGAAATTTGGGAACAAACAGGTGGCAAAATAACACACCTTGTTTGCACAGCAGGAACTGGTGGAACGATTACTGGCACTGCAATGTATTTGAAAGAAAAGAACCCTAATATTAAGATTTGGGCAATAGATGTGTATGGTAGTTTGCTTACCAATTATTTTAAAACTGGCGAGTTGGATATGAGTTTTGTGCATCCATATATTAGTGAAGGTTTTGGTGAAGATTTTTTGCCACAGAATTATGATATGAGTGTGATTGATGCTTTTGAACAAGTTACAGATAAAGATGGTGCAGTAATGGCAAGACGTATTGCAAAAGAAGAAGGAATGTTTTGTGGATATAGTGCTGGCAGCTGCTTACAAGGATTGTTTCAATTAAAAGATACATTAAAAAAAGATGATATGGTAGTGTGTATTTTTCACGATCACGGTAGTCGTTATGTTGGAAAAATTTACAATGATCAATGGATGATGGAACGTGGATTTTTAGACGTTAAAACGTTTAAAGACATTGTGAGTGGAAGAATAGGGCAGAAGCTGATAACGATTGAACCTACACAAACTGTTGCAGAAGCTGTTGAATTAATGAAAAAATATGATATTGAACAAATACCAGTAATGAAAGATCAGGTTTCCATAGGTTCATTAAGCGAAGCAGGATTGTTTTTAAAAGTATTTGCAAATGCTGATATTAAAAACGCAACTGTAGAAAGTGTAATGGAAACCGCATATCCTATCGTAGATTTTTTAACACCTATTGAAAAGCTTGGAAGTCTTATTAATAAAGAAGTTGGTGCTGTTTTAGCAAAAGATGAAACAGGTGCTTTTCATATTGTCACTAAGTATGATGTAATACAAAGTTTAACCAAGTAATTCTGGTTAATTTTATTTTAATTGAACATTTTTCTCAAAAGACTATTTGCTACAAGTAAGTAGTCTTTTGAGATTTTTTTGTTTTAACTAGTTCTTTTAATAGGCACTATCATTGCCGAATGTCCACAACACATCATCGCTACTTTGTTTTAAACAAACCATTCAATATGGTTTCACAGTTTATAAGTAGCCATACTGTGCGATTGTTGGGTGAAATTGATTTTGATTTCCCTGAAGGTATTCATGCTATTGGTAGATTAGATAATCATTCTGAAGGATTACTTATTCTTACTACCAATAAAAAAATTACACGATTATTGTTTGGTAGCAGAATACCACATCAACGAACTTATCAAGTATTGGTAATTAAAAAAGTTTCTGCTGCAACTGTTGAGCATTTACAAAATGGAGTCAGTTTTTTAGCAGCTGGAAATAAAATGTACACTACAACACCTTGTAAAGTTGCTATTATTGATGAACCAAGTTTTGTATTTGAGTCTCCATACACAATGAATAAATACCTTGACTATACTTGGTTAGAGATTACTTTGACCGAAGGTAAATATCATCAGGTTCGTAAAATGGTTTCAACTGTTGGACACAAATGTGTTAGATTGATTAGGGTGAGTATTGAAGATTTATGTTTAGAAAATTTAGCAGCAGGAGGTATTAGAGAGATTGAAGAAACAGCATTTTTTAAAGCATTGAAACTATAATTTAGTCTACAAAACAATTGTTCTAAAAGTTAAGTTTACTCTGGGTTTTAAAACCTTTGTTGTTGGTGGAAGTCTGTGTAGCCAATGTGTTTGAGTAGTGCCTTTCATTAATAACAAACTGCCGTGTTCTAAAATAACGTACACAGTTTCTTTATCCTGTTTATGCCTGAAACCAAATTTACGTTCTGCTCCAAAACTTAATGAAGCTATAGTCCCAGCTTTCTTTAAATCCTTTTCTGCATCACTATGCCAAGCCATTCCCTCGTTACCATTATGATATAAATTTAATAAACAAGAATTAAAGGTTTCATTCGTTTTCTCTTCAACTATTTTTTTTAATTCAAGCAATTCTTTTGTCCAAGGCAAAGCAGTCTTAGTGATGTTCGAATATTTGTATTCAAATGCTATGTCTCCATACCAAGCTACTTTTCTTTTAGTGGTAATTAGTTTTCCATAAATAATTGCTTCATCATTTTTCCATTCAATATTGTTTAGCAGGCGATGTAAATAATTATTAGCTTCTGCACTATTTAGTAATTTACCATAGTAGTTAACAATGCCATCTTTGGGCAATAGATTTGTTGACTCGTCATTAAATAAATCCATAATTAACATAATTCTTAAAGGTTACAAAATTGCTGTATTTATTAATTTATTGCCAATTATAATTATCAAAAAAATGGCTGTTACTTTTAAAGTTATTTTTCAACACCCCTAATCTAAGGGATTTATTAAGGCTATAAATACATACACATTTGCTGCAACAAAACAGTAACAGGCTGTTTAGTCTTAAGGAGGCTTTAAAGTCCAATATCCTTTATTAATTTGAAATATTTCAAATATTCTTTAAGACATAAATAGTAAAATAGTTTGTTTTCTAGCAAACTTTGTTACAATTGTTAATTAGTAAATCGTTTTTTATTAGGTCCCGTTCTTGAAATCCAAAAATTGCTTTTGATAAGGTAAAGTATCCTTTATCTTCGACAAATGATAACTATTGGAATTATTGAAGACGACCCAAGTTTACGACGCAATTTAGAGGCATTTATAGAAACGCAAAAAGATACTTATTTATCTTTTAGCTTAAATAGTGTTGAGCAGTTTTTAGACCGCAAAAGCACCTATGAAGAGCCATTTATTGTTTTTTGTGATTTAGGATTGCCTGGTATTTCTGGAAAAGAAGGAATTACTTTTATAAGACAATTGTGGAACGAAACCTATATTGTTGTTATCACAGGAACTGATGATGAAGAAACCATTTACGATTGTATTGAACGCGGGGCTAATGGCTATGTTGTTAAACCATTTAAAATACAAGAATTAATTAATCAAATTGAAATTATAAGAAACGGTGGAGCATTACTTTCTCCACAAGTAGCTTTAAAATTATTCAAACAAATACAAAAACAAACTGTTGCTTTAGAAACAAGTAACTACGGCTTTACACCAAGAGAAAAACAGGTTGTTGATGAACTTTTAAAAGGATTGTCCTATAAAGAAATAGCCCAAGTATTGGGTATATCATCAACTACTGTAAACGATCATCTTAAAAATGTGTATCCTAAGATGGGTGTAAGAACCAAGGCAGAGTTGATGCGTAAGATTTTGAAAACATAAAAACCAATGATTCCTAACCAACAAAACATAAAATCCGAAATAAAGTTAGATGCAAGTCTGGATTTTATTTTTGAAACAGTTGAGTTAGGAGTGTTAATAGAAAATCTCAATAGACAAGTTGAATTTGCCAATACTCTATTCTGCAAATTATTTCAAATTAGTTTAACACCACAAGAATTAAAGTCTTCTAGTTTTCTCGATAATGCTAGTGTATTTAGTTTGAATTTTGAAGACCCTATAAGGTTTGAAAAATCTATCATAGAAACTCCTCAAAGCCAAAGTATCGTTAGAAACGAGAAATGGAAACTACAAAATGGCAAAACAGTTTTAAGAGATTACATACCAATTTTTAATGGTAATGATTTAACAGGACATATTTGGCTTTACAGAGAATATAAACCAATCGCCAAAATACAGCCAACCGAAAACTTTGGTTCTATTATTGAAAAAGCATTGAACCAGTTGCCTAGCGAAATAGCCATTTTTAATGTTCATCAGCAATTTGTTTATGCTAATAAAGCTTATGTAAATAGCAACGAAAAACGATTGTGGGCAATAGGCAAAACCTTGGTTCAATATTTTTCTTATGCTAATTTACCAGTTCAAACAGCGTTATACAGAGTAGAAAATATCAACAATTGTATTGTTCAAAAAAAGGCAATTAGCTGGGAAGAACTAAATATTAGTTTGGCAAAAAACAAACAATATTATTTAAGAACTTGCTATCCTGTTTTTGGTGAAGATGGTCAAGTAGAATCTGTGATTGAACAAAGCATTGACATATCTCAGCAAAGGAAACTTGAACTTGAGTTAAAAGCAGCAACTGAACATTTTTTCTCTACACTTGATAGTGTAAACGACATAGTGATACAAACTGATGGCGAACTTAAATTGCAATTCATTAATAAAGCTTGGGAAAACATATCTGGACAAAGGTTAGAAGTATATCAAGGCAAATCGATTTTCGATGTGCTGTCTATTACAAGATATGAGTTATATGGAAAAATATTTGCTATTCTGTCTGGCGAAGCCAAAGAAAAAACTGGTCTATTGTTATTAAAGGGTAAAGACGGTAAAGAAAAGCAGCTTCAGTACAATTTACAATCTTCTTTTAACGTTGATACAAATAAACAAGGCATTTTGGCAACATTAACAGATATTACAAAACAACAACTTCAAGAAACCCAGCTCTTAGAACTTGTGAAACGAGAGAAAGAGTTGAACGAATTAAAAACTGCTTTTGTAAATATGGTATCTCACGAGTTGAGAACACCATTAACTGTAATATCATCAAGTGCTGAAATACTGGATTTAATGTTGATGGCTGGAAAAGGACACGATGAAGTTTCTATTTACACAAAACAAATTATTGACGAGGTTGAAAAGATGACTGCTTTTATGCAAGATCTTTTAATGGTTAGTAAAATTGAAGCAGGAAAAATTGAAATGAATCCAAAAGAAATTGATGTTGTCAACTTCTTATCTAAAATAATCAACAACGGATTTAACCCATGGAAAGATGGCAGAAAAACTGAGTTAATTGTAAAACGAAATCCAAAAAACGTTGCAATTGATGATTCAATGTTGCAACATACCATACAGAATTTGTTGCAAAACGCTTTTAAATATTCGTCGGGAAAAGATAATGTTAAAGTAAGAGTTGCTTTCTCAAATTCGCATTACACCATATCTATTATTGATGATGGCATTGGTATTCCTGCCAATGAAATAGAAAAACTTTTTACTTCTTTTTTCAGGGCAACCAATACAGGAAATATTAGTGGAACTGGAATTGGGCTAATTGTAGCAAAATATTTTACCGAGCAACATAAAGGATTTATTAGCGTTAAAAGTCGTATTAATAAAGGAAGCATCTTCACTATTAAATTGCCATACAAGCAATAAAAATTCAATACCATTTTTTACTTCTCAACAAAGTAGCTTAAGTAGAATTTTACTTTACACTAGCTTAATTTGCTGCTAGTTAATACAAATTTGCTGCTTTGGATTAACGGTTAGTGATGTTTTTTGTCCTCACATTTTTTCATAAGAAACAAATACCCTAATTTTCGCAAAAATTAACTTTTGAGAGAAGCACTTTTCATTAAAAAAAATAAAGATCGATGGGAGAAGATGGTACATCTTCCTGCAGATGATATTGATGAAATGGCTGGCGAGTTTACCCAACTTGTTGATGATTTGGGCTATAGCAAAACTTTTTATCCCACCAGCAAAACCACTACTTTTCTTAATACAGAATCTTCAAAAAGATATCTTTCAATTTATAAAAATAGGAGAGAAGATCAAAATCGTTTTGTGCATTTCTTTAAAACAGAATTGCCATTAACAATAGCTAAACATCACAAAGTATTACTTATTTGTTTTGCTGTTTTTATGTTGTTTTTTGTAGTAGGATTTTATAGCACTATAAAAGATGAAAGTATTGTAAGAGATATTTTGGGCAATGATTATGTAAGGATGACAGAAAAAAATATTGCTGATGGAAATCCATTTGGAGTTTATCAAAAAGACAATCCATTATTAATGTGGCTGGGCATTATGATTAATAATATTAGCGTATCATTTAGGTATTTTATGGAAGGTTTACTGTTCCCATTTTTTACCATTCCAGAACTTGTTAGAGATGGAATGATGGTTGGTGCTTTTGATGCTTTCTTTTATACAAAGGGTTTGGGTAATATGTTTATTTTAACTGTCATGCTGCATGGCACATTAGAATTATCTTCAATTGTAATTGCAGCAACAGCAGGTGTTGTATTAGGTAAAAGTTGGTTGTTTCCTGGCACTTTAACTCGCTTAGATGCTTTTAAACAAGGAGCAAAAGATGGTGTTAAAATTATTATTGGCGTTGTGCCTGTGCTAATGATAGCTGCTTTTTTTGAAGGCTTTGTAACACGACATTACAAAATGCCAATATGGATTAGTATTAGTATTTTAGTAGTATCTGCAACATTTATAATTGGCTACTTTGTAATTTATCCTCTAAAATTAAAAAAGAAATATAGCCAAGTTGCAGCGTAAATTTTTCATCATATCATTTTTGCTATTGGGATTAAATTTTGCTCCCACTTTTGCTTTTGCACAAACTATTGAAGATAGTATTGCAACAGCAGTAAATACAGTAGTTGATTCAACAACAGAAATAAAAAGTTACGAAAAAGAAGAAGATTATAAAGCAATTGAAAAACCAGCTATAGAATTTATTGATGCCCGATTGGATACTACAACACTAATCGTCAGAAGTTCGTTGAATGATAGTATTGAAAAAGTAAAAAAACAGCTTGCATATCAGTATTCACCTGTTAATGAAAAAGTAAAAAAGGAAAGTAAGAATAGTGACACTAGTTCAAATGATTATTCATTTTTATCAAGTTCAACTTTTTCTTTTTTGTTTTGGTTTATCACCATTGGATTCTTAGTTGTGGTAATTGTTTTGTATGCACTTGATGGAAATTTTAAAATATTTTCTGGTAAAGGAAAGCAAATGCAAACAACTGTTGAAGAAGATGTATTCAATCAAAACATTTTCGATTTAGATTATGCAAAGCTTATTCAACAAGCCACAGATAACGCAGATTATAATAGAGCTGTAAGGCTTGGGTTCTTAAAAATACTAGCAAAACTGAGTAACAAAAAGATGATTGATTATGGGGTTGAGAAAACCAATTTTGATTATCAGTTTCAACTCATTCATACAAAATATTACCAAGATTTTTTATTGGCAGCAAACTATTACGAATATGCTTGGTATTCTGGTATTGTAATTAATCGCAATCAATACAACAAAGTACTAGATGGCTATAAAAATCTTGAACAACAAATAAATTAATCGCTTGAAAAAAACAAGTTTATATATACTTATTGCAGCAGTGCTACTATTAATAGTGGCTGCTTTTATGTTGTATAAACCAGAAACAGGTTTCGATAAAAAAGTCACTTTCTCTCGCAAAGAAACTAGGCCTTATGCAACAAGTATTTGCTATACAACTTTATCATCTTTATTTAATAATTGCAAACAACAATTAAACAGAGACGCACCTTATGAATGGGCTAATTTTGATTCAACAAAAAATGGAGGACAACTTTTTTTTGTATTAAGCCGAGAGTTTAATCCATCGAAAGTAGAGTTAGATTGGTTGAATAGTTTTGTTGCAAATGGTAATTACGTTTTCATTTGTGCTGCTAATTGGAATTATGTTTCAAAAGATTACTTTAGTTTAAAAATTGAAGATAGTCCAACAGATATTAGCTATTATATAGATTATAAAGACTCGGTAAATACAACTTTAAAAGAACCATTCTATAAGCCATCACTAACTTATTTTAATGCTGGATACACATATAGCAATTACTTTAAAGAGCTAGATTCCACAAAGTATGCTGTACTTGGTGTTGACAATAATAGTAAGCCTAATTTTATTAAAGGCACAGTTAAAAAAGGAGCATTCTATTTTCATACAGATCCATTCTTGTTTTGCAATTATTTCATAACACAAAAAAATAATGCAGACTATTATCAAAAGGCAATTTCAGCAATTCCAGATAATATAAGTAAAATTATTTGGGATGAATATTATACGTACAAAAAAGATGACGAAAAAAAAGAAACTCGCTCACCGTTTAGAGTGCTGTTTAGTTACCCTGCTTTTTCGTGGGCATTTGGTGTAAGTATTTTTTTGTTGATAATTTATTTTATTCTTTATTACAAGCGAAAGCAAAGATTTATTCCACCCCAAACTATTCTCAAAAACGATTCACTGTATTTTGCTGAAACTATTGGTAGGCTTTATTTTGAGAAAGGAGACCACACTAATCTAGCAAAGAAAATGTCAGCATATTTTTTAGAACATATTCGCAGTAAGTATTTCATCAATACATCTCAATTAAATAATGAACTGGTGCATAAATTAAGTTCAAAATCTGGGTATGGAGAGGAACAATGTTTTCAATTAATTCAAACGATTGTTGATATACAAGTGCAAACAAATATTAATCAGCAACAGTTAAATAAATACTACTTAATTTTTCAAAACTTTTATAAACAAACAACATAATGGAAGAAAATATTTTTGAAGAAAGAACCAACCTTAGTGAGTTGCATCAAGCAGTAGCTTCTATAACAGGAGAAATTAGAAAAATTATTGTTGGGCAAGATGATATGATTAGAATGTTGATTGCTGCAATACTTGCAGATGGTCACGTAATTATTGAAGGAGCTCCAGGAGTTGCAAAAACAATAACAGCAAGGCTTGTAGCAAAGAGTATTGATGTTAAATTCAGTAGAATACAGTTTACACCAGATTTAATGCCAAGTGATGTATTGGGTACTTCTATCTTCAATCCTAACAGCAGTAAGTTTGAATTTAAACGTGGGCCAGTATTTAGCAATATTGTTTTGATTGATGAAATCAACAGGGCTCCTGCAAAAACACAAGCAGCTTTGTTTGAAATAATGGAAGAAAGGCAAGTAACGATGGATGGAACTGCATATTTAATGGAGCCTCCTTTCATTGTAATTGCAACACAAAACCCTATTGAATACGAAGGAACTTATCGTTTGCCAGAAGCTCAGCTTGATAGATTTTTATTTAAAATTCAAGTGCCTTATCCAACGCTAGAACAAGAAGTTGATATACTTTCTAAATTTCATCAGCTAGCAAGTGAAAGCCCTTTTGCAAATATCAATGCTGTGTTAAATGGTGAACAAATTAGAAACATCAGAGCACAGGTTAAAAAAATTGTTATAGATGAAAAAATACTGAGATTCATTGCACAAATTATCACTACAACGCGTAGTCATAAATCAATATTCTTGGGAGCATCGCCACGTGCATCATTATCTGTAATGAATGCTGCAAAAGCAATAGCAGCAATGGCTGGACGAGATTTTGTTACACCAGACGATGTTGTATTTGTTTGTCCTTATGTTCTGCGTCATCGTTTACTACTAACACCAGAAAAAGAAATGGAAGGTATCACAACCAACGATGTTATCAAGCAAATTATTCAAAGCTTAGAAATACCTAGATAAAACTCACTAATCAATAATTGTAAATAAAGATGAAATCATTTTACAAATCATTCTACCTAAACCCACTATTTTTTATAGCAGGGGCAGCAGTATGTTTGGTATTTGCTTTGTCTTTTTTCTTTGCACCGCTGTTTGTTATTGCAAAAGTTTTCTTAGCAGTATTAGCTCTATTGGTTTTGTTAGATATTATTTTTCTCTACAGTAAACGCAATGGAATAGTTGCAGAAAGACATTGTAATTACAGATTAAGTAATGGAGATAAAAATTCTATCAGCATTCAGTTACAAAGCAATTATGCTTTCCCTATTGCTGTTGAAATAGTTGAGGAACTTCCTGCACAATTAATAAACAAAGCAACCAATATTGATAATTTTTTATTGAAAGCAAATGATAGCAATATTTTGCACTATACAGTTTCTCCTACAGAACGAGGTGAGTATCATTTTGGCAGCACTTTAGTTTTTATTACATCACCTCTAAAGTTGGTAAAAAGACGTTTCGCTTTCAATACCAATCAAACTGTTTTTGCGTATCCATCTTATGTTCAAATGCAAAAATTTTCATTGTCTGCTATCAGCAATAGTTTGCAACAAGTTGGCAGCAAGCAAGTGCGTAAATTGGGAAATAGTGTAGAGTTTGAGCAAATTAAAGAATATGTTCAGGGCGATGATTATAGAACGATTAACTGGAAAGCAACTGCACGAAAATCACAGTTAATGGTAAATACTTATGTAGATGAAAAATGCCAGCAAGTATTTTGTTTGATAGATAAAAGCCGTAATATGAAAATGCCTTTCGAGGGATTAACGCTTTTGGATTATTCTATCAATGCAAGTCTTGCATTGAGTAATATAGCCATTCAAAAGCAAGATAAAGCTGGGTTGATTTGTTTTGCCGAAAAAATGGATACTTTTATTCCTGCCGATAGAAAGCCAATGCAAATGGAAGCCTTAATGCAGCAACTTTACAAACAACAAACACAGTTTAAAGATGCAGATTACGAAGGGTTATATGCACAGGTTCGTAATAAAATTAAACAAAGAAGTTTACTTATACTCTTCACTAATTTTGAAAGTGAATATAGCCTGCAGCGTCAATTGCCCTATTTAAAACGTATAGCAAGCTATCATTTATTATTAGTTGTTTTTTTTGAGAACACCGAGATTAAAAAACTGCTTAACCGAGATGCAGCTAATACAGAAGAAATATATGTACAAACAATTGCAGATAAGTTTTTATACGAGAAAAAATTAATGCTAAAAGAACTTCGCTACAATGGCATTATGGCAACCATCACCACACCAGCAGAATTAACGATAAACACCATTAATAAATACCTTGAAATAAAAGCAAGACAAGAGTTGTAAACTCAACTTTTCTTTTGGGGCTGTCAACACTAGAAATACTATTTAACTTTTGTTCGGGCTTTTCGTTACAAGTCCTCGCTTCGCTGTGGGCTTTCCACTGCAATCCCGCAGCCTTTCAGCTATATAACATTATTCAACTTCACATAATAATAAAGGGCTACTAAAATTAATTTTAGTAGCCCTTTATTTAAAAAGCAGATGGTATTATTCAACAATTACCTTTTCAACAAACTTCTTATTTGTTGTTTTATTCGTCATTGTTACATAATAGAACCCAGTATTTGAACTCACAACAATATCCATATTTTTGGTTAATGCAGTTGTTGTTTGTTGTTGCAAAACCCTACCCAATACATCTTGAACTGTTATATTCCAAACACCTTTCTCATCTCTTGGTATTGAAATATGAACCAATCCTTTTGTTGGGTTCGGATAAACAGAAATCAAACTACTACTCAATTGCTTGTTTCTTATAATTGGTTTTGGAGTAATAATTGTTGGTTTATAAACATAATTGTTCAAACTTCTGCTCGCTGTATTATTTACAGGGCAAACATCTCCAAACATTGTATTCTCCTCTGTTAAACTATTGCTCAAATCTCTAGAGCTATGCACCACCATTCCAGCAGTTAAAGGGCATTGTATCACCAAAGCATTCAAATCACTTTCATTGGCAACTGTAAACTCTTCTTGATTAATTAACTTAATCACCCAACCATAAAACTTTTTATAGTTAACTTCAACAGCATTTGTTGTTGTAAAACCGCCTACTAAACCATTTGCATCAGCTATATTTCCATCAGTTAATGCCGTTTCAATCGCATAAATTTTATTAAAATTGCTCGAAGCATAATCAGTTAAAAAAGTTTGAAGAATAGTTGAATTTACAGACAGAGAAGCGTCTGCTTTTAATCTTTGGTACAATTGTGCTTTTAGCGAGTATAACGCCAAAGTTTGATTGTCAGAAGCCACAGAAATATCACCTGTAGCAACATCTTCATCGGCAGCATATTCGTCAATATTGCCAACAAAAAATGGCTTGCTATCTTCATCTTGCATACCAACAAGCTTCACATAGTAAACACCTTGTTTTAAAATCATTTTGTTTCTAATGTTGGCATAAATAAAATTATCCCCTGCATTCAAACTTCTTGCTGTTTCAAAAACAATTTGTTCGTCTTTATCAAACACACGCAACGTAACATTAGTAGCATCATTAACAAATGTCTTAATCATCAAATTACTCATATTGCTATAATTAGGCAATATATCCCAACTTTCGTGTGTGTTCTCCGAAGCACCAACAGAGTTATCAATTATTTTACACTTCTTTTTAGTTATAGGTACTAATTCCAAATCATTGTTAATGGCTTCAACTTTTGTTAAGTCTGATGTTAAAACTATATCATCTGTTTTAACACTTTTCTTTTTGTGTAGTGTAAGGTAAAACAATACTGAACCATCATTTAGTGTTACGCCACTACTTGCATCATTAACCCAAATAAAACTTATTACTCCTTTGTTACTTTCAGTACTCGCTTGTGTACTATTTATTTCAAAAGCCAACTGATCATTTTCAAAAGCATAATATTCAAAATGTGTTGGATCAAAACTCAAGCTAAACTGCACACCACTAATATCACTAAAATTATTAGCCCTAACAGGTATTGTAACATTGTCTAACTCTGTTGCATCAATATCATTAAAGTAAATTTGTATAGGGTTGGCTCTTGCTAAAGAAGGATTCCAATCCCAATCTACATCACCTAGTTTTACACCATAAAAATCAAAACTACTTTCATTACAACTATTATACCCGTCAGTTTGAATTATATTACCACAGCCAGGGTATTTATAGTTATTATACCAATTTGGGTTACTAAAAAATGGTGTGTTATTTCCAATTACATTGCCATTAAAAGGTTGAAAAGGATGATATTGGTCTAAACCTACGAACGCCCACAACCTGCCACCAGTAAAAACAGAATTACCAGGAAACCAAGTTGTTGGGGTGGTAGTAGCGTTAAAGGGAAGTCCTTGTATGAACCTTTTTAAACGAAGCACATCTGTGCTGTTTATAACTCCATTATTATCAACATCTGCTGCTATACACTTAAATGCATTGTTAAAATACTTAGTGCCTGAAATATGATCTTGAATTGCTTTTACATCTGCTAGTGATATACCATTTAGTAAATTGACATCATTATTTTTATTTGGCACTAAACCAACACCTCCAAAAAAAGCGTTATCGGGGTAGTATGATTGAAGAAAATATCTACCTGTATTATTACCATTAAAAATTTGTGTAGGTGGAGTTGTGACACTAGAATTCCAGTACCATTGTCTATAGACACCCATATCTACATTTTTAATAGGGGTGTAGTTTGATGTGCCATAATCTTTTGCGTGATGAATCACACCAGTCGGTATTGGGAAAATTTCTCTAAAACAATGACCATCAGAAATAACTAAATTTCCACATAAATTTTGTGTTACTCCATTAGGAACAACATTGGCAGTTAATGGTGCGATGCCATCATTTATTCTATCTGAGCCACTACCAGCTAAAGTTGTTATCAAGTTACCATTGTTTAAATTAATTATACGAAGCCTTTTATCTAAATAATCGGATACATATAAATTATTGTTAAAATAATTTACTCGACAGACTCCATAATACAAAGCATTAATAGCAGCCCCCCCATCGCCTGAACCATAGATAGCTGTTGTATAATAATCACCAGAAAACTTTGTAATTGTTCCACTACTACCTAAATCAATTTTCATAATTATGCTACCATTTGGTGCAGTAGTATTTTGTGATGATGCAACATATAAACAATTTCGAACTGGGTCAAATGTTAAACTTCTGACATGACCAATTTCTGCATTAACTGCAAGGCCACCTAATCCTGACAAAGCAAATGAACCATTGCCCGCAACAGTAGTAATAATACCATTTGCATCAATTTTTCTAACTCGTGCCATACCCAAATCTGCAAAATACAAATTGTTATTGTTATCAAAAACCATATCTATTGGTTTAGTCAAATTAGCAGATGTTGCAGAAATGTTGTCTCCGTTATAAACACTATTACCAGTTCCTGCAAAAGTTGTTATCTTGTTAGTTTGCATATTTATTTTTCTAATTCTATATGTTTCTGCAATAAATAAATTACCAGTTGCATCAAAAACCAACTTAGTAGGACTGGTAAGAGTTGCATTTATTGGATTTCCCCCATCTCCAGCATACCCTTGTGCTCTATTTTGATCTCCACAATAACGGTTAACAATGCCAGTATTAATGTTCAATTTTCTCACCATATTATTACCTGCGTCGGGTATAAACATATTGCCGTTGTTATCAAAAGCAGGTTCATAACATCCATTAAAAACAGCATCTTTAGCCAACCTATTATCACCACTATATCCTCCAATAGTGCTTAAGGAACCAGCATCTGTATGTAAATATTGTGTATATGCATTTGTACTTGTTAAAATAGCAAATACTACAAGTAAATTTTTTATTACTTTCATTGTGACTTTTTTGAAATGATTTAATCAGCTTAACAATTTATCTATGTAAATTGATAGCCAAATGATAAAACTTTTGAAAACCTTAATTTGTTAGTGTAATACTATTTTTTTAATTATGCTTGTACCTATGGCAAACGAAATTCTTAGGTAATAAACACCTTTGGAAAATGAAGACAAATTGATTTTTTTTTCTTTGTCAAAATTTATGTTATAATTATTGCAGAGTAGGGTTTGGGCTAATTGATTGGTGACAGTAATTGATGTAATATTATTTCCAATAACGGTTACAAAATTTATTGTTGGATTTGGGTAAATTAAAACATTAGTGGATACAAATTGTTTTTTATGAACTGTATTTATTTTACTGTAAATTTTATTGCCATTCTTTTTAATAACTACAATTCTGTAATATAAAACTTTGCTATCAATCGGCAAATTATCGTCTATGAAATTATATTGAAAGGTTGAAACAGAAATAAAAGGTAATATTCCAATATTTTTAAATTTGTTTCCATCAATGCTCCTTTCAATAATAAACTCTTCTAAATCTTCGTCATTTGCAATAAACCAGCTATTGGTAACAAATGGTTTTTCTGCACTAGTTAAATAACTGTTGAATTGAAAAAAGGTAATGGGTAATAAGGTGTCATTTTTTAGTTTTATAACCCACACATCATAGTCTCCATAATTTGCAGTAATATCACCATTTGAAGAAAAGGTTTCTCCTAAGCAGATATAACCTCCATCATTAGTTTGCAATACAGAATGACCTATATCAGTTAATGACCCGCCTAAACTTTTCTGCCATTGTTTATTACCATTACTATCAAGCTTTATTAACCAATAGTCGTTAGTGCCGTGATTTCCGACCACAACACTATCATTCGAGTCAGAGGTTCCTATTACAATATAGCCCTTATCAACAGTGTTACTAATATCATATAATAACTCAAACTGTGAACCCCCATAAGTTTTTTGCCAAATAATATTGCCAATGCTATCGGTTTTGATAACCCAATAATCTGATAGTATACTTGTGTTAGAAGTAATTGCACCAATAGTGAATGTGCCATCGTTGTTTAGTAGTAAACTTTTGGCAGATTCTATACCATAACTTTCAAAACACTTTTGCCATAATAGATTTCCTTGTTTATCAATTTTAACTAACCATACATCTCCACCTTGATGTTTACCAACAACATCGCCATCATTGGAACCAGTACTACCACTAAAGATATAGCTACTATCTTTTGTTTGAATTATTGAAGCAGCAGTCTCTTCACCAGATCCTCCGTAGCATTTTTTCCATTGCACATTACCTAAGCTATCTAATTTAACAATCCAACTATCGCCTGTAAGATTTGGATATATCCAATGATTCCCAACAACATCAAAATCGGTAGACATTGTATAACCTACCACTATATAACCTTTGTCAAAGGTTTGAATAATGCTATTTGGAATATCATCATTGGTACCTCCAAAGCATTTAGCCCATTGCGTGTTGCCAATGCTATCAATTTTCAGTATCCAATAATCTGCTTGCGGATTACCTGGTGTGTAATGATACCCTACAACATCTCCATCTTTTGAATTTGTAGTTGCTGCAATAATGTAACCTCCATCAGTAGTTTGCTCAATATGTACTGCATATTCAAAGTTACTGCCACCATAAGTTTTTTGCCATTGTATTTGCCCTGTACTATTTAGCTTAACTATCCATACATCGCCATTGCCTTTTTGGTTTGTTATATTGCTATCATTACTTTCTGTGCTGCCACACATAATATAACCCCCATCTTTGGTTGGTTTTATACAATTACCAGTTTCAGCTTTACTACCCCCATAATTTTTTTGCCATTCAATGGCTGGTGCAACTTGGCTTTGTGCCTGTGTCACGTTAGTTATTATTGTTATTAAAAATAGTAAATGTTGAATATAGCGTTGCATAAAACAAATTTAAATAGTGATTTAAAAAATAGTAAAAATCAGATGAATTATAACTAGGGTGGGTGTCTACTTTTTATGTATATCATTTTCACAGTATTAGAATTGGTCTGTTAAAACTAACAATAAATTGTATTCAACACATTAACAATCAAAAAAATAATATTAGCCTTCTATATCAGCTATTGCCCTCAGCTATTTTAGTTTATAACAAAACCACAAAATGGCATCAGTAGAAAAGTTAAAAAATCTTTCTATGCACCTAATCTCAAATATATCTAGCGGTTTACTCCCCTCTCCATTTGGAGAGGGGTTAGGCTTAACTAATTGATATAAAATACAAAACAAACCACTTCATCAAAAATTAACAGCTCCGTAATGGCAAATGAAAGCTCCGTTATGAAAAATGTAAATGCCGTAATAACAGTTGTCACCTCCGTTATAAAGATTAACTGTGCCGTAATGACAAATGGCTGCTCCGTTATAAAAAATGACACCTCCGTAATGGCAAATGGAAGTTCCATTATGAAAAATGTAAATGCCGTAATTACAGCTGTCACCTCCGTTATAAAAAAAGCACCTGCCGTAATTACAGTTGTCACCTCCGTTATCAATATGGCAACTTTCTCAAACAGTATTGTCAACACCATTTTCAATATGTCATATACCGCAATTTACAAAAGCACATTCGCAATAAATCCTGTGGAAAACTTTTTTTTGTTGGATTAAAAAGAAATTCTCATTTTCGAAGTAGTAATCGCAACACGCTGTTACATAAACGATTTATTCACTCAAAACATAATATCTACTATGAACACAAAGCAAGAAGCAAAGTACAATATGTACAAAGCAACACAATCACACTGCAACGCAAATCCAACAATTGTTGCCACCCAACCAGAGTTTGCAAATTCTGTTATTGATTTAGGAGCAGTAATAGCCGAAATTGAAAAAGACGAAACAGTAGTAAGCAAGAAAACAAAGGGTGTAGCTAAAGACAAATCAGTTTTAAAAATCGAACTTGCATCAGTAGCTTTTCGTATCTCATCGGCAATATTTGCTTTTGCCGAGAAAACAAAAAATAATACACTACAGAAATCTGTAGACTATGCTGAGAGTGATTTACAAAGAATAAAAGATGGTTTAATGGCTGCAACCATTCAAAATATTTACGATGCAGCAAATACTAATCTTGCAGCACTTGCTGGCTATGGAGTAAAAGCAGCCGACTTAACAGAGCTACAAACAGCTATGTCAAAATACTCTGGAGCTGTTCCAGAACCAAGAAAAGCAGTAAGCAAAAAAGCAGCAAAAACAATCAATTTAACAGAGCAATTCAAAAAAGGAGATGCCATCTTAAAAAAACAGATGGACAAATTAGCTGTACCATTTAAAAAATCAAATAAAACTTTCTACGACGAATACCAAAGCGTTAGAAAAATTATAACACCAGCCAGTAAAGCAAAGAAAAAAGAAGATAAAACGCCACCAAAAAATGATACACCCTCATAAATTAAAACTGCATATAAAACAATAAAGGCTCTCAAATTTGAGAGCCTTTATTGTTAATCTTGTATAAGAAACTACATAGTTGCTAATTGTACTTTTTGTGTAAGTTCCTGCACGTTTTCTCTAAAAATGGTATCTGTATCCATTAAATCTTTAACAGTTTGGCAAGAGTGAATAACTGTGGTATGATCTCTTCCTCCAAAATGTTCTCCAATGGTTTTTAAGGAGTTTTTAGTGAATCCTTTAGCCAAATACATTGTTATTTGTCTAGCTTGTACAATCTCTCTTTTACGTGTTTTGTGCAAAAGTTTTTCGTAAGGCACACTAAAGAATTCGCAAACAATTTTTTGAATAGCATCAATCGTAACTTCTTTGCTAGTTGTGCGAACAAAGTTTCTTAAAACTTTTTTCGCTAATTCAACATCAATATCTTTTTTGTTTAGAGATGATTGGGCTAATAAAGATATCAATGCCCCTTCAAGTTCTCTAACATTGGTGTTAATATTATAAGCAACATATTTCACAACGTCTGGGCTTAATTCAAGTCCATCGTTACGCATTTTAGTTTCTAAAATATCAATCCTTGTTTCGTAGTCTGGCAATTGCAAATCTGTGCTTAAACCCCATCTAAAACGGCTCAACAAACGTTCTTGCATACCATCTAAATCCTTAGGAGATTTATCTGAAGTTAAGATAAGTTGTTTACCACTTTGGTGCAGGTGATTAAAGATGGCAAAAAACGCATCTTGACTTTTCTCTGCTTTTGCAAAATATTGCACATCATCAATAATCAATACATCTATTAGTTGATAGAAATGTATAAAATCGTTGATAGCATTATTACGGCTATGATCTTGAAATTGATTAATGAATTTTTCACTGCTAACATACAAAACCACTTTGTTAGGGTGAGATCTTTTTACTTGATTACCTATTGCTTGAACCAAGTGAGTTTTACCCATTCCTGTTCCACCATATAATACTAATGGATTGAATGAACTTGAGCCTGGTTTCTCTGCAACTGTTTTTCCAGCACGACGAGCAACTCTATTACATTCGCCCTCAACAAAAGAATCAAACGTATAGTTGTTATTTAATTGCGGGTCAATTTGCATTTTTTTCAAACCCGGAATAACAAATGGATTTTTAACAGGGCTATCAATAACAAGCGGAAAACTCATTTCATTATTTGAATAAGTTTTAACAGATGTAGCAGGTACATTAACAGTTCCACCTCTAGCATTGCCACTATCTACCATTATACGATATTCTAATCTTGCATCTTTACCTAATTCTCTTTTAAGCGTTTTAGCTAATAAGGTAACATAATGTTCTTCTAAATATTCATAAAAGAATTGACTAGGTACTTGTATCATTAAAACATTGTCTTTAACCTCAACAGGGTTAATAGGCTCGAACCAAGTTTTGAAATGTTGCCATTCAACAATATCCTTGATTATTTTTAAACAATTGTTCCAGATGGTTTCGGCAGTTTTGGGCATTTTAGTATGAGAACATTTTGTATGTTAAGTAATATTAGTTGTTTTAGTTTATCAGGTTTCCGAACTAAAAATTTTTCTTATTAACAATTGTTGAAAAACTTTAGCCGGAGTGCGAATATGGAAGTTTTATGTTGAAAAAAAAATATTTTTTAATTTGTTTTTTTGCTGAGAATTACAGTATGGGCTTTTGACATTTTTTTCTTCTTTTTTCCAAAGAAATTATAGTCTAATCTGCCCAAGTGCATACCTGCCCAACCCACTTGATTCACCAAAACATCGCTACCCATTTTATTGTTGTATTTTCTTGGTTGAGGAAATAGTCTGTGCGTGTGTCCACCAATGATTAAATCTATGTCAAAGCTTTGCTTAGCAAGGATTTCATCACTTACCTTGGCATCATCATACTTATCTCCAAGATGCGATAAACAAACAATTAAATCGCAGCCTTCTTTTCTTAAAATAGCAGCAATTTCGTTGGCTTTTGTAATGGGTTCTTCGTAAATAGTGTTACCATACAAATTATCTGGTACTAATCCTTGCAATTCAACCCCAACTCCCAAAATGCCAATTTGAACATTTCCTTTTTGAATTATCTTGTAAGGAATCGTTTTGCCTTGCATTGCTGTGTTGGTAAAATTGTAGTTACAATTAATAATAGGAAAGTTGGCGTGTTGTAATTGATGTGCAAAATTTTCAATACCACCATCAAAGTCGTGATTGCCCATTGTTGCTGCATCGTAGCCCAACATACTCATTGCTTTTATCTCTGGTTCGCCTTTATATAAGTTAAAATAAGGTGTTCCTTGAAAAATATCTCCTGCATCTAATAACAAAATATTTTCTTCTTCGCTTCTAATTTGTTTTATAACAGTTGATCTTGCTGCAACGCCACCTAAACCTGCATTATTGCTACCATCCATTGGAAATGGATCTAATCTGCTGTGAACATCGTTTGTGTGCAAAATAGTTAGTGTTCTTTTATTCTCATCATCACTATAACTCTTTGCACTAAGTATTGTAGGCACTGCAAAAGCTGCACTTGCTAATACAGAATTCTTTATAAACTTTCTTCTATTATTTAGCATAAACTACTCTGTTTTCAATTTTAGCATCAATTGGTTTAGCATTACTTGTTAACATTCTAGTGTATTCAAGCAAGGCATCACGCATTAAATAATTGATATTTTGTTTAGGGATTGATTTAAGCATATCACAATTATCTCCACCATTTGCAATATAATCACTATTTGCTATTATATATGTAGCAGTTTCGTCAATTGGTTTGCCATCAATTAAAATATCAACAGGTAATTTATCTTTAATGGCATAAGTGAGCCCTGTAGAAACTGGCCAACCACCTTTTTCACATACTCTACCTAAAAATGATTTCAGTTTATCTCCTTTTAATTCTTGAAGAACAACAAGGTTATCAAAAGGCATTAATTCAAATATTTTTCCAACAGTAATATCACCTTTTGGTATGTAAGAACGAATGCCTCCAAAATTAACAAATGCAGCATCTATCTTCTTCCCAAACTTTTTCTCAGCCATCGTTTTAATAGCATCAGTCATAAAATTACCCAATGGACTTTCTGGTTGTTTTTTAAATAATCCGTGAACAGAAAAACCAATTACTTCATTCATTGATTTATCCAAACTATCTTTATAAGGCATCAACATTCTTATATAACTACTATCTATATTAGTTTGTTTGTCAACTTTGTAATCTGAGTAGTTTACCTGTGGAGGCTTAGTTGTGCAAGCATAAACAAATAGTGTTGCAAAAAGAAATGAACTGTATTTTTTAATCTTAGATGAAAACATAAGGCAGTAATAAAAACGAAAATTATGGTTTATTGCAACAGAAAAAGTTTTTTTGTTTGTATTTTTTTTTAGAAACTACATTTGAAAAAATATTTATAAAATGAGTTATGAAATTACTGGAAAATTAGTAGTAAAATATGATACTGCTCAAAAGTCAGAAACCTTTAAAACAAGAGAATTTGTAATAGAAAAAACTGAGGATATTGGTGGAAGAATTATTACTAATTATGTGAAATTTCAATGTGTGCAAGATAAAACTTCAATGCCAGATAGATTTAATATTGGAGACGATATAAAAGTATCTTTTAATATAAAAGGAACTAAATGGGCAAAAGAAGGAAAGGAAAGTTACTTTACTAATTTAGATGCTTGGAGAATTGAGACAATGAAACTTTCTAATGAAGTAGCTTCAGATGCACCACCAAGTTACACACCTACTACACCTGAAGAACTAGTAGATGATTTGCCATTTTAGGTTTTAAAATAGTTCACGTATATCCAACAGTAAAATATAGAAGCAGCTACTAGACTAATGACCACGAATATTGATTTATATACAGATATCAGTAAAGAATGTAGTAGAAATACAACAAAAAAATATAGCACTAGTTTTTCAAGTGCCATATTTTTATTGCATGAAGATTTACGACAGCCTATTTATGACATTTATGGTTTTGTAAGATTAGCAGACGAGATTGTAGATAGCTTTCATCAGTTTGATAAAGTTAATTTGTTAAATGAATTTAAGCAACAAACCCAAAAGGCTATTGACCAAAAAATCAGTCTTAATCCTTTACTTCATTCCTTTCAGCATACTGTAAACAAATATGCAATAAAGCCATATTTCATTGATTCATTTCTTTACAGTATGGAATTGGATTTAACCAAAAACGAGTATAATAGCAAGGAATATGAAAAGTATATTTATGGGAGTGCAGAGGTAGTTGGTCTAATGTGTTTACAGGTATTTTGTAACGGCGATGACAATCTTTATGCTGAATTAGAACCCTATGCAAAAAAGTTGGGTGCAGCGTTTCAAAAAATTAATTTTTTGAGAG
>JANYEB010000260.1 GCA_025363355.1 Chitinophagaceae bacterium
GCCATAAATCGTTCCTTCATTTATTGTAAATCCAATTTGGCAAGTTTTGATTTTACCATTTTTACAAATAATATTTCTTTCTACAAGATTAACAGTTTTTTGAAGATTGTTTTTAAAACTTGAAAGAATAGTTTGCCATTCTTTATTATTTTTCTCACTCTCCTCCTTGTTATTGGAAACTAATAGTGCAAACCATTCATCAAAATGTTGAATATCCTTTTTTTGATATCCAAAAGTTCTGTAAAACTCTTTATTGATAAAAGTTACTGTCAATGTTTTAAAATCGCAACCTGCAACAGCTATAGGCGTATTGTCAGTAATTTTTCTAAACAGTTCAGCTTCTTTTAATAATATTTGATCTTTTTGTAATCGATCTGTAACATCTAAATAAGCATAATATATAAAATTGCCACTCATTGTGGCTGTGTATTCCATTACCCTTCTTTGCTTTTTTTTGTTATAGGTAATTTGACGTTTACTGTCAATATTGCTACCACTTTTTAGTATTTGAATATCGTGGTTCCAATTACTTAATGCAGCATTTCTTTCATCATCGTTTTTATACGAAATATCAAATAGTGTTGTTATATTACCAACTTCTTTAGTAGTATAACCAAACTGTTTAGTGTATGTTTTGTTAAAAAAAATAATCTCTCCATCTATCCTTACAAATGAAATTGGAATGGGTACTAACTCTGCTAATTGCCTAAATCTTTCTTCACTTTCTTTAAGCTTACTCTCATTTAATTTTCGTGTAGTTATGTCATAAAATAATGCATAAATAATTCCGTTATCATAAGTAATTCCAATCTCAAAATTTTTTACAATTCCATTTTTGCAACGAATTTTTCTTTCAAGTCTCTTAACAATGGATTTGGGTTTATGAAATAAATCTGATTTAATTTTTCCCCAATGACTTAATGAATACTCTTTTTCAATGTTATCATCATACACAATTAAATCACCCCAATCTTGCATTTGGTTAATTTCATTTAAAGAGTAGCCTAGTGCATTTGTAAAATATTTATTTGCAAAAGTAATTTTTAAGTTTTTTACACAATAGCCAGCTATTGCTACTGGTGTATTTGCTGCAATTTGCTTAAATGTTTCAGAACTTTTTATAAGTTGTTCTTCCTTTGCTTTTCTTTCTGTTATATCAGTATAAACATAACAAACATAATCATCAGAAAGCGTTGCTGTGTATTCAACTTGCCTAATTTTTCCTTCTTTAGTTTCTATTTCAATTTTGTTAGAAAGAATTTTTTTTGTGTTGAAAAGTTGCTTTACCTCATTTCCCCAAATTAATATACTGGCTTGTTTAGTTTTCTCATCCTCTTTTGTGTTATTGATTATTGCTGAAATGTTGGGAGAATCTTTTAACGAATAACCAAATTGTTTTGTAAATGCGTTATTTAAAAACACAAACCTTCCTTCCTCTGTTACAAACGCAATTGGATGTTGCATTTGCTCGGCAAGGTTTCTAAATCTTTTTTCACTTGCTTCTAACTTTTTTACTTTGGTAGTAATATCAGTAACATCTTTTCCAATTGCTACTATGCCAATAAGACTGCCATTTGTAATTATTTTATTGGTTTCCCATGAAATTGTTTTCTGAGTTCCATCCTTGCAAATTGCTGGCACAGTTATAACTCTACTTCTTTTTTTTGATTTAATAAAAGTTTCATAACCAGTTTCTGCTTCTGCCAATCTCACCTTAGAAATTACGATACTAAACCAATTTTTTCCTACTAACTCATTGCGATTGTAACCTAAAATGTTTTCGATTCCTTTGCTAACAGATTTGATAGTTTTGGTTGGATCTAATACTAAAATTATTGCCTGTGTAGAATGTATAATTTGGTTATTAAGAGCATTGGCTTTGTTAAGTTCTTCAATCGTCTTCTCACTTTTTAACAATTGTTTTTTTAATTCATTGATATCATCGAAATAAATAAAATATTTTTTTTCCTTATCATCAATCTTGCAAACAATCGATAGTTTGTACCATATTTTTATACCCTTTTTAGTTTTAATTAAGCACTCTAATTGAGCTTTTTTATTTGGAGCTATTTTTTTTAAAGTTTCATTAAATACAATTCTATCTGTACTTGAAAGAATGCTTGTAAATGATGTTTTAATGAAATCATTTATGCTGTTACCAAGTGGTATGGCATCAGCTGGCATTACTCTAACAATATTTGCTTGAGCATCTAATTGTAAGACGAAATTTTGAGTAAGGTTATATAGTTTTACTTCTTCCATTTTGGAAGTGATATTAGATTATTTAAAAATTACAGTGCCAATTTGTTTGGTTATTTCTCTTTCAATTTCTTTTAGGTTTTTATGCACTTCAAGAAGTTGTTTTTGCTCTTCAAAATCTTTTGATTTTTCAATATCAGCTTGGTTTTGAAGAAACATTTTCTTTAGTTTCTTTAACTTAAAATAGTTTATGCTCATTTGCACATCATTGTGGCTAACATCTCTTGTTGTAATATTCATTCCTTCTAAAACCTTATCCCAATTTTGGCTTAATTCAAAAGGAAACATTGTAACTGCAACAACCAAATCTGCCATATTTTTATCGTTGCTATATAAAAAAGATTTCGTTGTTGGCTTTTGATTATTGTTGTAAGAATCTTTATATGTATTAAGAATTACTTCAAGGTCTTTATTGTCAAAATGAAAAGCTTCTAATTCTTCAAAAATAAAATCTGCTATTGTTTTTTCTTCATCCCATTTGTTTAATCCATATTCTAATAAAACTCTTAAAACATTTCTTTCGTGTTGCTCATCTTCATTTATTAAAGCAACATTATCATCAACATAATTTTCTTGCTGTCTGTTATCTTGTAATAAAAAGTTAGCTTCTTCAAAGGGCAATCTTTTTTCCTCTTTAGTGATTCTATCTCGCTTGTATTTGTTTACAAGATTTGTTAATCCTCCTTCATCAATTTTTAGTATTTCAGCACATTGTTTAACATAGCCTTGTTGTTTAATAAAATCCTCTGCTTTATTAATCTTGCTAAGCGTCTCTGCAACTTGGTTTACGACTTCACTTTTTCTGCTAACATCGTTACCAGCTTCCTTCATCATCACTTCTAATTGAAATATGATGAAGTCTTTTTTATTGGCAGCAATAAATTGTTGAAATGCAGTAGTACCAACCTTGTTTACATAACTATCAGGATCTTCTCCATCAGGAATTAAAACAAGTTTAACGTTCAAGCTTTCTTCCAACGCCATTTCTAAACCACGCAATGCAGCTTTAATTCCTGCACTATCACCATCGTAAATAATGGTTAGATTATTGGTGTATTTCTTAATTAAACGTAGTTGGTCAATTGTTAAACTAGTGCCACCACTTGCTACCACATTTTCTATTCCTGCTTGGTGCAAGCTAACAACATCTGTATATCCTTCAACCAACAAACATTCATTGGCTTTATCAATGGCAAGGCGTGCAAAGTAAGATCCATAAAGAATTTTACTCTTTACATAAATTTCATTTTCTGGTGTGTTAATGTACTTTGGAGCTCTATCACTTTTGCCAATAATTCTTGCACCAAACCCAATTACTTTTCCTGTGTTATTATGTATTGGGAAAATAATTCTGCCTCTATAATTATCTGCAAGTTCTGTTTCGTTTCTGACAACAGATAAACCTGTTTTAGGTAATAATTCTTTGTTGAATTGATTGGCAAGTAAGGCTTTTGTTAATTCATCTTTTGCTTGTGGATTATAGCCAATTTGAAACTTCTTTAAAACCTCATCTCTAAAACCTCTTTCTTTTAAATAGCTAACAGCAATGTTTTGCCCTTCTGTTGAATTCCAAAGCTGTTCTTCAAAAAATTTACTTGCAAAACTGTTAATAATATACAAACTATCGCCAGTTTGTTGTTGTTGCTTTTGTTCT
>JANYEB010000047.1 GCA_025363355.1 Chitinophagaceae bacterium
TGCGATAGTACAGCAGTATTGAACCTTACTATTAGCAATAGCACTAACAGTACAACTAGTTTAAACATTTGTGCTGATATGCTACCATATAGCTGGAATGGGTTAACGTTTAATGATGCAGGTTCTCAAACAGCACACATAATCAATGCAGCAGGTTGTGATAGTGCTGCAACCTTAGTGTTAACTATTAATCAAGCAACAAGTTCTACTACAACAGTAATTACTTGTGTTACTCAATTACCATATAATTGGAATGGCACAAACTATTTCAGTGGGGGTTCTTATACCATTCATTTAACCAATGCAGCAGGCTGCGATAGTGCTGCAACATTAGATTTATCAGTAAATGCATTGTATTCAATTTTTGCAAGTGCTGGCAGCAATGGTGGTATTAGCAATAGTGGTGGCGTTGGAATTTGCCCAGGTAGTAATAGTAATATATATATTATTACGCCAGATGCTGGATATGTTATTAGCGATGTTGTGATAGATGGAATAAGCTATGGTGCCATTAGCCATTATCAATTTTTTAATGTAACAACTAGTCATACAATTAATGCAAGTTTTGTGCTTGTTTGTAGCCCTACAACATCTGCAACAGTTGCCAGTAATTGTGGAAGTTATTTATGGAATGGTACAACTTATACAACAAGTGGTAGCTACACAATACACTTAACTAATGCTTGTGGTAGTGATAGTGCTGCAACTTTAACCCTTATAATAGCTGATTTGCCAACTGTAAATCAACCATTAAATCAAGTAGTTTGTAGCAATAATGCTACGGCTGCTATTAGTTTTTCAGGTACAAACTCAAACACATTTATCTGGGCAAATAATAATACAGCTATTGGTCTTGCTGCTGGTGGAAAAGGAGATATTGCTTCTTTTACTGCATTAAATGCAACAGGCAATACTCAAACGGCAACTATAACCGTTCAACCAGAAACGCCTGCGTTTGCATACATAGCACAAAGCAATAATGTGGTATCGGTAATCAATACTTTAACAAATGCCATTGTGGCAAGTATCCCTGTTGGAACTTCGCCTACAGGAACAAGCATTAGCCCAGATGGAACCAAGGCTTATGTATCAAATTATTCTTCCAATAATTTATCGGTAGTCAGTACAGCTACCAATGCTGTAATTGCTACTGTTACCTGTGGCACAAATCCTAATGGCGTTGCAGCCAGCCCAGACGGAACTAAAGTATATGTTACCAATTCAAACTCAAATACTGTTTCTGTAATAGATGCAGCCACCAATACAGTAACTGATAATATTGGCATTGGTGCAGGCTCTGGCGGAATATGTGTAAGCCAAGATGGTAGTAAAGTATATGTAGTAAACAGTGGTTCAGGCAATATATCGGTAATTAGCACAGTAACTAAGACTGTAGTAGCTACTATTACTGTTGGAAATACACCTTTAGGAATAGCTATTAGCCCTGATGGAACTAAAGTTTATGTAAGTAATCATTTTGGAGCTTCAGTTTCTGTAATCAATACAACAACTAATACTGTGACAGCTACTATTACTGTGGGAACACAACCTTATGGAGTAACGGTTAGCCCAGATGGAACTAAAGTATATATAAGTAATTATGGTTCTGCTAATGTATCAGTAATTAATACAGCCACTAATACACTATCAGCTACTATCAGTGTTGGAAACAATCCAGGTGGCACATCAGTAAGCCCAGATGGTACAAGCTTGTATGTAACACTTGCTAGTTCTGCCATTGTTAAAGTAATCAACACAGCTACCAATACAGTTTCAAATTCAATTGCAACCACTGGTGGTTCTGGAGCATTGGGAAGTTTCGTTGCAGTTACAGGTTGCAAGGGTAATTCAGTAAGTTTCACTATATCTGTAAACCCAGCTTCAACATCAACAACAAATATGAGTATTTGTTCAAGTGAATTGCCATATAGTTGGAATGGATTAACCTTTACGTCAGCTGGTTCTCAAACTGCTCATTTGCTAAACAGTACAGGTTGTGACAGTGCAGCAATATTAAACTTAACAATCAAAAATTCATATTCAATTGTAGCAACTGCAGACAGCCACGGCTATGTTACTAATTTAGGCACCTCATTTATTTGCGAAGGCAGTAATAGCAATACTTATGAGATATTAGCCATTCAAAATGGTTATTATCTTTTAGATGTATTAATCGATGGAGTAAGTATAGGTGCAGTTAGCAGCTATACATTTACGAATGTTACTTCAAATCATTCAATTTATGTTCGTTTTGCACTTTCTTGTAGTTCTACAATGTCTGTAACTACTGTTAGTAATTGTGGAAGTTATGTTTGGAATGGTACAACTTATACAACAAGTGGTAGCTATATAAAACATTTAACCAATGCTTGTGGCAGTGATAGTGCAGCTACTTTAAACTTAACTATTAATAATGCTACAACATCTAACAGCAATGTTACATATTGTAACCGTTATTTCTGGAATGGTACCATCTATACAGCAAGTGGCTTATACGTTTATAACACCATCAATGCAGCAGGATGCGATAGTACAGCAGTATTGAACCTTACTATTAAAAATAGTACTAGCAGCACAACTAGTTTAAGCATTTGTATGAATGCATTACCATATAGTTGGAATGGGTTATCAATTTTATATGCAGGAAGTCATACTGCAACAGGGTTTATTAATGCAGCAGGCTGCGATAGCTCGGCAACATTAAATTTAACTATCAAACAAGACTATCAGATTATTACAAATATTGGTAGCAATGGTAGTGTTAATCTTCAAGGACAATATGTCTGTCCTGGTAGCAACAGCGATATATATATATTTACGCCAAATCCTGGTTATAGCGTTGCAAATGTTTTAATAGATGGAATAAGTATTGGTGCAGTTAATAATTATATGTTTACTAATGTTACTTCTAATCACACTATTGATGTTTTGTTTAAGTTGGCTTGTAGCCCTACAACATCAGCGACCGTTGCTAGTAATTGTGGAAGTTATGTTTGGAATGGTACAACTTATACAACAAGTGGTAGTTACACAATACACTTAACTAATGCTTGTGGTAGTGATAGTGCTGCAACGTTAAACTTAACAATTAGTCCTGCAACAACTAATGGCAGCTTTAGCAAGATTACTTGTGGTAGTTATACTTGGGCTGAGAATAACCAAACCTACACACAAAGCGGTATCTACACTTCCGTGAATGGTTGTAATACGGCTACGTTAAACTTAACAATTAGCCCTGCAACAACTAATGGCAGCTTCAGTAAAACAGCTTGTGGTAGTTACACTTGGGCTGAGAATAACCAAACCTACACACAAAGCGGTATCTATACTTCTGTGAATGGTTGCAATACGGCAACGTTAAACTTAACGATTAATAATGCAACAACATCTACAACCAATAAAAGCATTTGTCCAAGCCAATTACCATATAGTTGGAATGGCGTAACATTTACAGTAGCTAGTTCAAAAACTGCACACTTAACAAATGCAAAAGGTTGTGATAGTGCAGCAACTTTAAACTTAAGTGTTGGCAATACCACAAACTCATCAACAAGTGTAATAAATTGTGGAAACTATATATGGAATGGAATAACTTATACAACAAGTGGCTCTTATAATAAACTATTTACTGGAGTTGGTGGTTGTGATAGTATCGCTAATTTAAATTTAACAATTGTTAATAACCTACCACCAATTGGGGGTGCTGATTCAATATGTGTAGGCTCAACAACAACCCTAAGCAACACAATTTCTGGAGGTACTTGGTTTACACAAGCAACTAGCCAAGCAACAGTAAACCCATCTATGGGATTGGTAACTGCAAACAATGCTGGTATTATAATAATCCAGTATAGTAAAGTTGGTTGTACCAGCGTGACCAAAACATTTACTATAAATCCTATACCAGTTGTGCCAACCATAACCTATGCATCTAATACATCAAACCCACAATTGGGGGCACCAACAGGGGGTTTCTGTGTAGGCAAAACGTTTAGTGTTGTAGGCACACCAAATACGCCAGCAGGTGTTTGGAGTTCAACAGGAATTGCAAGTGTAACAAGTGCTGGTGGGGTAGTAACCATTAATGCAGTAGGAGTAGGTTCAATTAAGTACACCTATACAAGTGCAGCAGGTTGTGCAAACAGCAGAACAATGAGTGGTAATGGTTATACTTGTGCAGCAAGAGGAACGAACATGGTTAACGGTCGACAGTCGGCAGTCGACGGCATTACAATGTACCCAAATCCAACAAAAGGATTTGTCAACTTAAATGTTGAGACTTTAGTGGGTGCTGGAAGTATTGTAGTTACTGACCTTTACGGCAAAACAGTTAAGACACAACCTCTAAGTATGGGAACTAATACAGTTAATATTGCTAACCTAAGTAAAGGATTTTATTTAGTGAGTGTTATTACTAGCGAAGGAAAAACAACTAAAAAATTGGTAGTGGAGTAAAGCCTCACGTCTACCCTTCTCAAAAAGAGAGGGACTAATAAAACCCTCTAAAGTGTAAAACTTTGGAGGGTTTTATATTTCATCATTAATCATTAACATTTACCTTCGTTGGATGATAGATTATAGAAGCGATACTGTAACCAAACCTACAACAGCAATGCTTGAAGCAATGTTCAATGCAAAGGTGGGTGATGATGTTTTTGTAGAGGATCCAACGATTAATGAACTGGAACATTTTGCAGCTGAGATGTTTGGAATGGACGCTAGTTTATTTTGCCCAAGTGGTACAATGACCAATCAAATTGCAATTAAATGTCATACGCAACCAGGAGATGAAGTTATTTGTGACAAGCTTAGTCATATTTATCAATACGAAGGTGGTGGCATTGCTTTTAATAGTGGCTGTTCGGTAAATCTTATAAATAGTGAAAGGGGTATTTTAACAGCAGAACAAGTATTAGCAAGTATTAATGCTGATGACGTTCACAAAGCAGCTACAAGTTTGGTAAGTTTAGAAAATACTTTTAATCGTGGCGGTGGAGGTTGTTATGATTTTAATGAAATTATTAAAATTAAAGAAGTATGTAATCAGCATAACTTGAAACTACACTTAGATGGTGCAAGACTTTTTAATGCCATCATTGCAAAAAAAGAAACCTCTAAACAATATGGAGAAACTTTTGACAGTATTTCTATCTGCTTAAGCAAAGGTTTGGGAACGCCTGTTGGTAGTTTGATTTTGGGCAACAAAGCATTTATAAAAAAGGCTAGAAGAATTAGAAAAGTGTTTGGAGGGGGGATGAGACAAGCAGGTTATTTAGCTGCTGCTGGTTTGTATGCTTTGCAAAATAATATTGAAAGATTAGCGATAGATCACCAAAATGCACAAATACTTGTAGCAGCACTTTGCAAGAAAAAATTTATTGATACCATTTTACCTGCAGAAACCAACATTATTATTTTTTCTGTAAAAAATGAAATGACCCCTACCCTTTTTATAGAAAAAATGAAAGAAAACAATATTCTAATGTATCCTATTTCGCCCACACAAGTAAGGCTAGTTGTACATTTAGACATTACAGATGTAATGATAAATGATACTATAAAAGTAATTGAGAATATGTAAAACATCAAGGTTTTTGACATCGTTTGCATAAGCACAATAAAAAAATCCTTGACCGAAAAAATTATAATTTAAAAAAAACTTCTACTTTTATCGGATGAATAAGATTCGTGTAGGCGTTTTTAGCCTTTTAATGATGTTTAGCATTTGCGTTTTTTCACAACAACGCCCCCATTATACCCAGTATATAATGAACAATTTTATCATCAACCCTGCTGTTGCTGGTATTGAGAATTATTGGGATATGAAAGCAAGCCATCGTATTCAGTGGGTGGGTTTGCAAGATGCACCTGTAACAACTTATGTTACTATTCACGGCCCTTTCTCTAAAAATCCTTATGGTAGAGAAACACCAACAACTTTTCATGCTGATGGAGAGAACCCTAGAGGTTCTGCTTATTGGGACGAATACACTAAAGCTGAACCACACCTTGGGTTTGGAGCAACATTTGTAAACGACAGAACTGGTCCATTAACCACTAATTCAGCTTCTGCAGCATTAGCATATCATTTTGGAATTTCTGCAACAACTAGCTTATCAATTGGTTTATCTTTTGGTTTCAATCAATTAACATTAGATGCAGATAAATTAAAATTTGCTACTCCAAACGATCCTGCTGTTTATTCTGATATTAGCAATAATTTAATTAATCGTATGAAACCAGATGCATCCGCTGGTGTATGGTTGTATTCTAGAGATTATTTTGTAGGAATTGCAGCTCAAGGATTACTTGGACAAAAATTAAGTTTCTCTGATACATTACAAGTAACACAAGCTGGCAAATTAGTACCTCACATTTTTGCTACTGCTGGTGTTAGAATGTTTTTAAGCGAAGATTGGAATTTTTTACCTTCGATAATGTTACGTTCAGTAAGCCCATTACCGTTGGGTGTTGATTTGAATGCTAAATTTCAATACAAAGATTTATTCTGGTTTGGTGGTGGTTATCGCTATCAAGATGGATTTTCTGGAATGGTTGGTATGAACATTAGCAATACATTGAATATTGGATATTCTTACGACTTAACAACTTCTCAATTAAACACAGTAAGCAAAGGAACTCATGAGCTTTTAGTTGGTTTTTTAATTGGCAATAAATATGGCGATTGGTGCCCTAGAAACCTTTGGTAATCCAATATGAAACTAATAAAACTAGGATTCTTTAGTGTCATTATTCTATTTACGCTTGTCACTTGCATTGGATTATTATTTCCTTCGAAAGTAATTGTATCAAGGGCTGTTGATATTTCTAAAAACCCCGATTCTATTTACATCTATCTTAAAGATTTATATGGATGGAAGCAATGGGTTAATGGAATGCAACATCAAAACGTAATTTCTTCTACCGAAACAAAAATTGGTTCTTCTACTATAAAAATCCTTTCTTCTAACCCAAAAGAAATTAAAGGGGAATGGATTGAAAAGAATGGAGATATTCAAAAAACAACTATAGACCTTATTAGCAGCCAAAACAAAACTGTGGTTCACTGGCAGTTTGAACAAGATTTAAAGTGGTATCCTTGGCAACGATTTGGCAGTATGGTAAATGATAAAGTTATTGGCAGTATGATGGAAAGCAATCTAGCTAATTTAGTAAAGCTTGTTGAACATAATTAGGTTTAAGTAATTGCTCAAAAAATTTGATGCATAACCTAACGAAATTAAAAAAGGCATTACAAATTTGTGATGCCTTTTTTAATTGTAATATTTCTTATACAGCTAGATCCGATTTTCTTTTTTGAAGGAACAATAAAACGCCAGAGCCTATTAATAAAAGCCATACCAATGCAGAAGCTATAATGCTTATTTTAAGTGAGCCATAATAAGAATCTGGTTTAAATTCAAAGGTTATTTTGTGTTGGCCAGCAGGAACACTTAACCCTCTTAAAGCATAATTTGTTTTAACTATAGTAGTTTCTTTTCCGTCAATAAATGCTTTCCAACCTGCGTTGTAATACACTTCACTAAACACTGCAAACTTTGCTGAACTTGAGTTTGAAGTATATTCTATCAAATCATTTTCATTTTTAACCAATGATATTTTTGCTGTGCTATCATTATTTGCATCATACTTAACTAAATCCTTGCTAGCATCTTCAACAACAGCTGAATCCTTTGTGTTTAGTGTTGTTAAAGTATTCATTACTTCTAAAGGTGTTTTCTTAAAAGTAACAGCTTTTACAAACCAACAGTTACCTAGTGCATCAGAATTAGGTGTTAAAAGTGGTTGCCCATTTTGAGGATTTTGTTGAATAACATATTTTGCATTTAACATATTTACAACTGGCATACAATTAGGGAAATTGTACAATTGTTTTTCTATTAAATCTTGATAAATACTCAACTTAGCTGGATGATAGCCCCCAATAGAATTTAGATAATAAGAAGTTCTAGCATCGCCATTAAATGCATCTCTAATTCCAGAACTAACATTAAATACCCTGTAATTTGATTTGTCTTTTAGCAACTCTGTTTCAATTGCATTTTGTTTAAAACTTGCATCTGCATACTCAGCAGCATCCTGAAACTTATCATTATTGAAATATTTCAAATCAATTGTGATAACATCAATAAATGCTAAAATAGAGATAATAGCTACAGCAATTAAAGCTGATACTTTTTTCTTAATACTTAACCAAAGCACAGCAGCAGCAGCAGCCATAAATAAAATTGTTCTGATAAAATCTCCCAAAAACAATCCTTTTCTATCTTCTTTAAGTGCAGCTAAAAACGATTTTACAGAATCGTATATTGCTGCTTTTTGTTGAGCATCTTGTATATCGCCAACTTGTTTTAATAAAGCCTTATCGCCTTCACTAGAAAAATCAGCACTTAAATAAACTAGCAAAGCAAGCACTAGCATACCACCTACAACCATCAAACCTTTTTTGTATTTATCCCAAATTGCTTCTTTATCCTCAGCAGCAACAATTTTTTGCAAGCTTAATGCAGCCATCATTGTCATTAATAAAGTTGGAACAACCAATATCATACTTGGAGCTCTAAACTTATTGTAGGCTGGTAAATTGTTCAACATCCAGGTATTAAATCCTTCAAAATATTTACCCCAACTTAGCATTAATGTAAAAATAGTTGCACTTAGAATCCACCATTTATACTTACCATCTAAAACAACAAATCCCATCAATCCTAATAAACAAATAATAGCTCCAATGTATGGTGGACCAGAAGTTCCACCAATTCCTCCCCAATAAGCACCTAAGTAACCTTGCAGTTGTTGAGCCATTTGTGGTTGCATTTCTCTTAGTTTCTCTATAGCTTTTGATTTGTCTTCATCTACTTCTAAACTACTACTTCCTCCATAAATTCTTGGAATCATCATTGCCAATGGTTCTGTTTTATAAAGACTATAACTAAAAGCATAATCTTTATCTAAACCAGTTTGGGTAACATTGCCTTTTACTTTAGCATCTGTACCTGCTAAAATACTTCCACCACGTATAGATAGTTTACCATATTCACTAGTTGTTCTAAGTGTTATAGCATTAACACCAACACCTAATAAAGCTGCACCAATTGCTAAACCTCCTGCAACAAAAAGATGTTTAAATTGTTTTGATTTAATACAGGAAACAATAAACGCAATACTCATAAAAGCAATAATAATTAATGCGTAATACGTAATTTGAAGGTGATTAGCTCCTATTAACATTGTAGTAAACAATCCAGTTAAAGCTGTGCCTAGAATATACTTTTTATCAAATAATAATAGTATGCCACCAATTAATGCAGGCATATAACTTATAGCCCACATTTTGGTTTCGTGCCCAGCAACAAGTATTACAGGATTATATGTACAATATGCATACGATAAAGCTGTACCTATTGCTACATAAGGATTACAACGAAGTATGAGTGCTAAAAAGTAGAAGCAAATACAAGCTAAAAAGAAGAAACTTGCAGGCTTAGGCAAACCAAAACCTAGAGCAGTATAAAAAAAGCCCAATGAAACTGGATTTTCAGCATCTAATGCAATTTGATATGCAGGCATTCCACAAAACATACTATTTGTCCAAAGTGGAAAATGACCGTGCTGTTCTTTATACTTAAACGAACTTTGAGCCATTGCTTTCCATTGTGTAGTATCGCTTTGTTGCAGTACTTTGCCATCAAGTGTGGGTTTACAATAAATAACTGCTACAATTACAAATATTGCAACAGCAATGGCGTGAGGCAGAATAGCTTTCCAGTTAATCTTTTTCATTAAAGAAATTTTATGTCAGCAAATTAATGATATTTGAAGCAAATATTTTTTATGCGTTGGCTTTTATTTATGAATCGTGTTGCATTGATATGTAATCTGTGTTGCATTGCAACATTTGTTGTAAAACAGATTAAAGGAATTGATGAATATCAATATATAGTCGGCACTTTAATTATTCTTGGCTACGTGATGCCCATTGTTTTAAATACTAGTCTTGCTTTAATAACAACTATTGCTTATTCAATTGGCAAGAAACACATTATTCCAAAATTTCTTTTTGTAATCAATATGATTTTCTTTTTACTACAATTTTACTTTTTTATCATCTCTAAATAATTCAATGGAAAGAATTAATAAACTACAAGAATATTTAAAAGCTAATCCAAAAGATAACTTTCTTCGTCACGCATTGGCGTTAGAATATATTAAAATTGATGATGATAAGGCTGCAAAGGATTTATTCTTAAGCATACTGCAAGATTCGCCAGATTATGTAGGTTCTTATTATCATTTGGCAAAACTTTTAGAAAGAGTTGGCGAAACAACTTTGGCAATTGAATGGTATGAAAAAGGAATGATTGAAGCTAAAAAAGCTAAAGACAACCATTCCTATAACGAGTTGCAGGCAGCTTATGAAGATTTAGTTTATTAATGCTGAAGGCTAGTCTTCTTTGCCGCTTTTGTCTCCTACAAAATAATCTTCTTTATATCTGAATAAAACGTTGAAGGTTGTTAATGAACCATAACAACGAGTGATGTATTGTTGAATATTTACTTTCTCTTCATCTGTAAGTTTTTTATTACTGTTGATGTTTTGTTCAAGCACCCTCAATCTATCTCTCAACATCACTATTTTATGGAAAAAATCTTCAACAGGAATTTCTTTTGGTTTTAATGATTTGTCAAATGGTTGCAAAAGCATTGTTCCTTTTTGCCACTTTTCGCCCAAATGAATTGTTTCTTGTAAGCCACCCCACATTTTTAAAATCTTTAATAAAGATTTTTCAACTTCATCAGTTGTTTCGATTTCTGTTGAAACATTTTCTGGGATAATTTCATCAAGTTTTGTGTCTATTTTATCAACTTCTTTAATACCGTGGTGAATAAAAGAAATTAAATAAGTAGCGTATTTAACGCCTACAATTACACCAGGTCCATATTGCTGATGCTCCAATCTTGTTCCAATACCTAATAATGTTTGATCCATAAATAATTATTTTAAACTGAATTTCTTTTTAATATCATTAACCGTTTTAGTAAAGGGTTTCAACGATTTTTTTTGATCGATAATAAACGAGTTTTCTTTAATATCACCAAGCACTTGGCTCATTTCTGTATCGTTATCATAAACCATTTTTCTGAAACTATTGGTGTAGTCTTTTTCTCGCGATGCAGCAATGTTTTTTGTAATCCATTGCTTGGTAGCCAAAGCTTCATTCATTAAATAAACAAATAATGTAGCATCCATTTTTTTTGCTTTGTGTAAGGTCAAAAAACAACTTATTGAGTGTTGCAATTTATCTGTTTGATATTTACTTGATGTTGCTTTGTAAAAATTATGAACACCATCCCAATCTTTTATTTTGCCAGATTTTATTTTAGATTTTAAAGATTCTACATCCGCTTTTTGCATTAGTTGACCACCCACATTCAACCATTCTGTTTGCTTTGCAGCAATAGGCAATTTCGAAATATCGTTAATCTCATTATTTGTTACAAAATCAATAATTTGTCTTGCAGCATAATAATCTACCAATTTTTTAAAAATTCTGTACGATTCTGAAACCTTTATTATTAATACTTTTCGTTTTGAGTTTTCAAAAACGCCACCATCAATTTCAAGTTCAGTGCAATTGAAATTTTTATCTTCAAGTAATTTATTTCCTTCTTCTTTTGCTTGTGCTAATGAATAGTTTTTTTCTTCTTTTTTATCAAGTGATAATTTGCCAACTAATTCTTCTAACAGACTAATCGAACTCATAATTTCGTTCACAGTATCTGGAGCCAAAAAATCGTATTCAATATGTTGAACTCTTTCTATTCGTTTATCTCTATCAACATATTTCCAAGCGTTTCTTGCAAGTGCATACATATTATACATAAACCAATATGCTGGCATTATTACAAGCTTATCATTTGTTACATCGTTTGAAACTAACGAAAAAGGAATTGGTATTTTAAGTTCATTTGAATAATCACTTTTAGCTAAAATTGTAAAACTTGCAAATACAGAATTATGCTTGATACTTACACATAAGCCTGGCCAAAAGCCACGGCCAGCAACAACTTCACCATCTGCACCACGAGAATTATGATTACTACCAAGTGTTGCACCTGCTGCTAAATTGCTTTGCCCATATAGCATTGCTGCACACAAAAAAGAGTTATTATGATGTTGTTCGTGAGAAGAAAATATCAAAGCATTTAAAACCTCGCAGCAAGATATTGTTGAGTTGTAACCCAAGAAAGAATTAATAAGTCTTGCTCCATATTTTAATTGAGAATGTGGAGATATAATAAATCTTACTGCTTTTACTCCATAAAATATTCTGCAACCATAACCTACAATTCCATTGACAAGTTCACAGCCCTCTCCTATTTGCGTTCTTCCTTCTCCATCACCAGAATTAATGGTAAGATTTTTTAATTTGTTAGCTCCTTTTATGTAAGCATCTTCTCCAATCCAAACATCTTTGATACTTGCAGAATTTTTGACAATTGTTCTACTACCAACCTTTCCATAAAAACCTCTAGTTGTGGTAAATTTTTTCTCTGTTAAATCTTGCAGCTTATTTAATAGTTCTTCATCGTCTCTATACTTACTCCACAAATAAGCATCTCCTGGCTGCATTCCATTAAAAGGAAGAATTTTTCTGCCAGCATTTTCGTTACAAACTTCTAACCAAACCCTGCTGCTTTCTTCTTCACCTTGCTTAACAACACCATTGCCAAATTTGGCTTTGCTGCTTGTTACCATTTCATTGATGTTAATTAAAATAACTTCATCACCAATAATATAATGAGATAGATAATTAACATTATCAACAACAACATTATCACCAAAATCGCAGCTAATAATGTTTGAATTATATAAGCCAACAGGCGTTGTTAAATCACTAAAAGACAAACAAATTGGCTCTAGTTTTCCAATACGAATTAAACCATTGAATTTACAATTTTTTACAAGTTCTGGATTGAAGGCATCACTAACAAAAATTTTTGTCCAATCATCACTTGTATTACTATTTCTCACTAATACTTCAATTTCGTAAGCAGTTAATTGACGATAAATTCTACCACTTTTTTCTTGCTGATTTCTCAAATAATATTCATCCTTCCCTTTAGGCAAAAATTCATCTTTTATAAAATCATATCCAAGCCTTGAAATGGCAGATTTATAAATAATATTTTTAGTGGCTCTACTAGACATTTTGTTAGAATTTTAACGTGAGATATTTGCCAAATCAACTATTTTATTAGTCAATATTTTCCAACTATACTTTTTCTTTTCTTCTTTTAAATATGGAAGAAAATGTGCTTCTCCCAAAGTATATAATTCCTTTATTTTTTCAGCAATAGAAATTGCATTTGGCTCTGCAATTAAGCCAACTTCTCTATCAGGCACAAGATCAGGCAAACCACCAACATTGGTTACTAGCATTGGTTTTTCGAAATGATAAGCCAAAGGAGTAACACCACTTTGTGTTGCGTTTCTATAAGGCTGAATCACAAAATCAGCAGCACATAAGTAATACTTTACTTCACTATCTTGAATAAAATCAGTTCTTAAAATCAATGAATCTTTAATACCATATTCTTCAATCAAATCATCGTATTGCTTTCTATCTTCATAAAATTCACCAGCGATTAAGAGTTTTATCTCATTTCTTGTTTCTTGTTTCTCGTTGTTTGTTGTTCCTACTTCGTACTTCGTACTTTTTTTCAACTCTGCCATTGCTTCCAACAACAAATCCAATCCTTTATATTTTCTAATAAAACCAAAAAATAAAACAATGTTTTCATCTTGGTTCAAATTCAAATATTTTCTGGCTTCTTCTTTACTAATTATCTCTCCAAAATTATCATACAATGGATGTTGAATTTGTTGAGCAGGCTTGCTTGAAAAATGTTTTAAATCTTCTAAAACTTTTTTACTCATTGTAACAAATCCATCTATAGATTTTGTAAAGTATTTGGTAAAAGATTTGTCACCAATTCTTTTTTCGTGTGGTATAATATTATCTGCTATGCAAATAATTTTTGTGTATTTATTTCGCTTTGCAATTCTTAATATTGTTCCAAGGCAAGGCCCCATAAAAGGCAACCAATATCTTACAACAATTATTCTTGGCTTAAGTTTTTTTAATTGAAGACCAATTTTTATCCAGTTGAAAGGATTGATAGAATTAATACAAACTTTTATGTTAATATCTGTTGGCTTTGGTTCACTTGAATATTGTGTGGTTCCTGGAAATAAAAAGCTAGGATATTGTAATGAGTAAGTGTAAATAGTTGTATCAAAATCATCAAACTGAAACTGTCTGGCCAGCCTTTCATCAAAAGATGCTAAGCCACCACGCAATGGATGTGCAGGACCTATGATGACAAGTTTTTGTTTATCCAAAATAAAATCAATTTGAAAATTTGAAAATTTGAAAATTTGAAAAATACGTTATACAACGTACATCAAACCTCGTAAATCGTACATTATTTTATTCCAACTTTATCTGCAATTAAATATTCATTTCTTACAGCAGAATTTCTAGAAATTAATTCAGCAATAAATCCTGCTAAAAAAAGTTGCATACCAATAATCATTACAACAAGTGCAATATAAAATGAAGGTCTATTGGTTAAAGCAAACTCTTTGACAAGCATTTTTGCAACAAGCAAATATGCACTCATAGCAAATCCTGCCATAAAACAAAGCGTTCCATAAAGCCCAAAAAAGTGCATTGGTCTTTTGCCAAATTTGCTAACAAAATTGATAGTTGCTAAATCTAAAAAACCATTGATAAATCGCTCCCAACCAAACTTAGTGATTCCAAATTTTCTGGCTCTATGCTCAACAACTTTTTCTCCAATTTTTTTAAAGCCATTCCACTTTGCAATTACTGGAATATAGCGATGCATTTCGCCATAAACCTCAATGCTTTTGACGGTTTTACTTTTGTATGCTTTTAACCCGCAGTTAAAATCGTGCAGTTTTATACCACTGCTCCATCTAGCAGCTCCATTAAATATTTTTGATGGGATATTTTTAGTGAAAGTATTATCATACCGCTTTTTTTTCCAGCCACTCACTAAATCAAATCCTTCATTCATTATCATTTTATATAGCTCAGGAATTTCATCTGGGCTATCTTGCATATCAGCATCCATAGTAATAACTACATTGCCTTTAGAAGCTTTGAAGCCTTCGTTTAACGCAGCACTTTTACCATAATTTCTTTGAAATTTTATGCCTTTGAAATTGCTATTTTTTTCACTAATATTTTGAAATACTTGCCAGCTATTATCAGTGCTTCCATCATCAATCATTATAACTTCGTAAGAGAAATTATTTTGAGTCATAACACGAATAATCCATTCGCTAAGTTCTGGCAAAGATTCATCCTCATTAAACAATGGTATTACTATTGAAATGTCCATAAGTTTAGTTTTGTTGTTGTGGTTTTTTGGGGGCTGTTACAGCACCAACCAAAGAACCAATTACACCTAAAAACAAAGTACCCATAATTGACCCTGCAAGGTGTGTATAAACAATTATTTTTCTGCCAAGGCCTTCTAATGCTTGAGCATTTTCTTTCATATTTTTTTCATCAAATGCACCTTGTTTTTTAGCTTCTTCAATTCCTCTTTTCAATTTTTCTTCAACAAATCCTGGAAAGAAAACATATACAGCTAAAATTGTATAAACAAAATAAATGCAAGCAACAACAGCTGCTGTTTTAAAACCATATCCAAATAAAGTGCTAAAGTTTAAATTTTCATTTGATTCTTTACTATATAAAAAGGCAGATAATGCCACACCAATTACTACAATTGCTGCAAAAACAAATGTAGTCCACTCATCGAAATTTGTTTTAGTAAACTGAGTGATAATATTAAATATTATTAAAATGGCAGCTACTGTTAATCCTTTTTTTATGTGAGATTTATTTTGCATAATTAATTTAAAAGTAACTTTCCTTTGGTGATAACACCTATAACTTTTCCTTTTTGCAGTTTATCAAATAATGGGCTATTAACTGATTTACTTTTGTTATTTTCTTTAGTTAATGTTGATGTTCCTTCTCTACTAAATAGTGTTAATTCAGCTATTGCTCCAACTTCTATTTTAGGTATTGGTAAATTGAAGATTCTTCTTGCATTATTACTTAGCAAATCAATTAATTTTTCTGTTGACAATTCAGGAAGAGCTGTGTTGATAGACGTATAAACAGTTTGCAAGCCCATCATTCCATTTTTTGCATATTCAAATTCACAAATTTTATCGTCGATATGATGAGGCAAATGATGCGATGCAATACAATCAATTTTGCCATCTAAAACAGCTTGTCTTAAAGATAGCATTTCAGTTTTACTTCTTAATGGAGGATTGGTTTTTAAGTTTGTATCGTACTCAATTAAATCTTCATCGCAAAACAAAAGATGATATGGTGTAATGCTACAAGTGATGTTTAATCCTTGCTTTTTTGCATCATCAATTAAGTTAACTGATTCTATAGTGCTTATCCCAGTAATGTGTAGTTTGCTTTGCGTATATTTCAATAATTCAATATCGCGTTTTACCATTAAAGTTTCAGCAAAAACAGGAATTCCTGGCAGCCCTAGTTGTGTAGAAACAATACCTTCATTCATCAAGCCTAGCTTGCTAAACCCAGCATCAATAGGCATTTGAATAACTATTCCATCAAATGATTTTACATATTGCAAAGCTTTTAAAAATAAGCTGGCAGATTGTATAGCATTTATTCCATCTGTGAATGCTACAGCACCAGCATTATTCATTTCATACATTTCAGCCAATTCTACACCTTCTACTTTTTTTGATATTGCACCAATTGCCTGAATGTAAATTGGCAGTTCTTTCGATTTTTCAACAATATAATTTACCTGAGATTGAGAACTGATAATTGGATTAGTATTTGGCAAAACAAAAACTTGTGTAAATCCACCAGCAATTGCCGCTGCTGCTCCAGATTCTAAGGTTTCTCTATGTTCAAAACCGGGACTACAAAAGTTAGAAAAAATATCAACCCAACCGATAGAACAAATCAGCTTACTTTCCTCTATAACATAATCGGCATCTGCCAAAATGTTGCTATCAATGATATCAATAATTCCATTATTTATTAGTAAATCCACGACTGCATCATTGTTTGATGACGTTATGTTTTTAACTAATACTTTTTTAAGAAGAATTTGCATTGATCTATTATGAATGAATATTTATTATTTTTTTCTTGGTTGATTGGTAGGGTTTGCATCCAATCTTGATGGAGCATTATAAATGTAACAAATAATTAACAGCACAATCAGCCCCCAAAAAATGTAGTTGATGATGTTATTATTACGCCTAAATTTTTTAGACTGAATGCTTGAAGCGTTGTGAATATCGTGTACACTAAAAAAAATAATGAAAGTTTTTATGAACCCCATTTTTCGGCTACTCTTCGATTGAATGAAGAAAAAAAATTTAGCAACTACGCAAATTGCTATTATGATTAAAGAATATAAAATTATGTAATCTACGAATCCAGATTTCATCACAAATATTTTAGGTGGTGCAAATCTAAAATAACGAACCCAATAATCTATATTTTATTTATTGCAAGGTATATAAGCCTTTTAAAGGAAGAATAGCTGTGAATTATTGTTAAAATTTATTTTCTATTATCTCACAAGTTATTTTAGCACTTTTTAAGCAAAGTGGAATTCCTCCACCTGGATGAACACTACCACCAACAAAGTAGAGTCCTTTATAATTATTAGAAAAGTTAGAATGACGCAGAAATGCAGCTAGTTTCGAGTTTGAACTAGTGCCATATAATGAACCTAAATAACTAGATGTTTTTGATTCAATTAATGTTGGATGAAGTACTTCTTCTACCTCAATTAATTTTTCAACATCAGTTTCTAAAATTCGATTTATTTTATTGATAATATTCTTTTTTATTAAAGGAATTAAATCATCCCAATTCATAGACGTTTGAGAAGGAACATTTACCATTACAAACCAATTTTCTTTACCATTTGGAGCTTGAATATTTGGTTCGCATTTAGAGGTAATATTGATATAGATAGTGGGGTCGTTATACAAATTCTTATCCGCAAAAATTGCCTTAAACTCTTTAAAATAATCATCACTAAAAAGTATGTTGTGTAAATCAAGTTGCTTAAATGCTGTGTTAATTCCCCAATAAAAAATAACTGCACTGCTGCTTCTTTCTTGCTTCAATATTTTTTTAGCAGCATTTGTATTGTTCAATAAATTTTTATATGTAAAGTAAACATCACAATTGCTTACAACACAGTCTGAATAATAGTTTTGTCCATTTACTACTACTCCTTTGACAGCATTACTATGACTGATAATTTTATCTACATCTAAGTTAAAATTAAACTCTACTCCTTTTTTGACACATAAATTATGTAGTGCTTTTGTAATAGAAATCATACCTCCTTTTGGGTAATAAGTTCCATCATTATGTTCAAGATGTGGAATCAATGAAAGCATTGCTGGAGCTTTATATGGACTACTGCCATTATAAGTTGCAAACCTGTTAAACAGTTGAACTGTTTTGGAATTTTTGAATACTTTTTTGTTGTATTGATTAAGATTATTTTTTATATAAAGAAACTTAACTCCTTTTAGGGCTTTTAGAACATTTTTATTATAATAAGTTCTGAGCTTATGTAAAGAGTGATTTAAGAAAAATTCACCAGTACTTTCATATAATTTTTTCGAATTTTCTAAGTAAGTTTCAACAACAATTTCTGATTCGTTTACTTTATTTTTTAGCTCAGCAGCAAACTTTTTTGAATCTGAAAAAGCATTAATCACAGTTCCATCTTCATAAAAATATTTGAATGCTATTTCTTGTTTTTGATAAGAAAAAAAATCAGCAAGTTTCTCTCCACAAAATTCAAATAATTCAGTTAAAAGATTAGGAGCTGTAAACAAACTTGGGCCAGCATCAAAATGAAATCCCTTTTTTTCAAATGCAGTTAACTTGCCACCAGGTTCACTATTTTTTTCAAATATAATAACTTCAAAACCGATACTAGCAAGCCTTGCAGCAGTTGCCATTCCTGCAACACCAGCCCCAATTACAATAGCTTTTTTTCTATTCATTATTTAGGTTATAGCATATTGAGTTTATGACGAATACTTGCTTTAGCCAATATAAAAACTTTAGAGGAATCAGCAATTCTAATACGACTATCTAAAATATCTGTTGGAGATAACTTCTTTATCTTCTTGAAAAGAGCTACATAATATTTATATGCAACATATACGCCCAATCTTGATTTGATTGGCAATTTTAAAATTCCTTTAAAAGCATATTCAAAATCATTTTGAATATCTTTTTCTATTTGAATTTTATCAGCCTCATTAAAGTTATTAAAATTACAATTAGGGAAATACATTCTGC
>JANYEB010000163.1 GCA_025363355.1 Chitinophagaceae bacterium
TCAATGTCACCATTTCTTTGTCTAACTGATCTATTGTTATAAAACCACTACCATCTCTTCCACTAACTTGTCCTCCACTGTTCTTGCTAAATTCATCATCACTATATTTATTTAAAGCAGCACCAAACTCAATATCTTTTCTTAATAATTGAGCTTTAACTGAATCTAATTTGTTTATTCCAAGTTTAATTTCTTCTTCGGTAATTGGTGGTATTTTTAAAATATGACGAACTACAGCATCGTCACCAGAACGACTAACCAATTGAATGATATGATATCCAAATTTAGATTTGATAACATTTGAAATCTGTCCTTCTTTTAATTTAAAGCAAGTTGATAAAAACGTAGGATCCCAAAATTTGTCATTTCTATTAATATTATATAATCCACCAGTTTCTTTACTTCCTGGATCATCGGTATTTGCTTTAGCCAATTGCTCAAACTTTTTAACGCCACTTTCAACTTGACGTTTATAATCGTAAAGCTGCCTCATCACATATTCATCAACATCTTTACTTGCCTTTGGCAAAACAATTATTTGCAAAAGTTCTAATTCACTTTCATAAAACGCAAGACTGTCTTTTGGAATTTTATCAAAAAAAATCTTCACCTCATTTGGTGTGATTTTTATATTGTCAACAATCTTATTACGCATTTGATCAGATAGTTTTCTCTCTTTAAAAACTTGTCTAAAATCTTCTTTAATTTGATATACAGTTTTACCTGCAACTTCTTCTAAAACTTGCTGAGATCCATACTCACGAATAAATCCACGAATTTGATTATCCAAAGCTGCTTCAACTTCATCTTCACTTACTATCAAAGAATCTCTTTCTGCTTGTAACACTAATGCCTTTTGAATTAATTGACCTTCAAGAAAAGAACATTCTGGGTTTGGTGGCAAATTAGCTTCTTGTCCTTGGCGTTTGTAATCACTAATTGCATTAAGGATATCTGATCTAAGAATAATCTTATTTCCTACCTGAGCAACAATTTTATCTGCAACGATTTTTTGAGGTTGTGCAAATGCTTTTGAAATCAATAAAATAAAACTAATAGTTAAAACTTTTTTCATCATTTGTTATTATCGGCTGTAAAAATAGTTGTTCAAGGCTTGCAATGTTTAAAGATTGTTTTTTTTAACAAAATAATTGAATTTGGTATCTGTTACACACTCATTTTTGTACCAAATAAGTTACTTTATTAAAAACTATTTCATATTTCTCTTCGCAATTTCTCAAAACAAATTAAATTGCGAAAGTTTTTGATTACAAACTCTAATTTTATTAATGAAAAAATTTCTTCTTTTATTACTTCCCATTGCAGCATTTGCACAAAATAAAACAACCGTCAAAGCTAAAGGTTCTGCTGCTGGTAGCAAAGCAACCATAATCCAAACTGTTAAGGGTTTTAAAATTACTGGTAATATATCTGGCTTGAAAGATAGTAGCCTTATTTTTATGAGCGATGCTCAGGGAAATACAATTGCACAAGATTATGCTGTTGGTGGCAAATTTACATTGCAAGGCAAAGCCGAAACTGTATCTTACTTTCAAGTTGGGTGTATTGGCAATAATGATGTTTTAGAAATGTTTATTGGAAACGAGAATGTAAAAATCGTTGGCAAATCAACCGATTTTAAAAAAGCAGTAGCTACAGGTTCTTTATCACAAACAGAATACACCTATTTTATCAATAGCTTTCTTCCCATTAATGATAGAATAAGCAAGTTATTGCCTGTTTTAAACGCAGAGAAAAATCCCATAAAAAGGGATTCAATGGTAAAGGTTTTTGAAGGAATGAAATCAAAAATTAAAGACCTAGTTACAAAATTTATTACAGAGAAACCTTCTTCTGCTGTAAGTTCTTTTGTGCTTTTACAGTTTTACCAATTATTGGGCGATGAAAAATTATTAGAACAGAAATACAATGCTTTTAAAGGCGATGCTAAAAAAGGGTTATTTGCTACATTGATTGAACAAAAAATTCTTGCAGCAAACAAACCTGCTCCAGCTTCTGCTGGTGCAGTAGGTACTATGGTGCCTGATTTTACTCAAAATGATGTGAATGACAAACCAGTTTCAATAGCATCTTTTAAAGGTAAATATGTATTATTAGATTTTTGGGCAAGCTGGTGTGGCCCTTGCAGAAGAGAGAATCCGAACGTTGTGGCTGCATACAATAAATACCAATCAAAAAACTTCACAATCCTTGGCATTTCAATGGATACCGATAAAAACAAATGGCTTCAAGCTATTGCTGCTGATGGTTTACCTTGGACTCACGTTAGTGATTTAAAAGGATGGCAAAATGCAGTGGGTCAGATGTTTCAAGTTGGTAGTATTCCTGCTAATTTTTTACTAGACCCAACAGGAAAAATTATTGCTACTAATTTGCGTGGCGAAGATTTGGAAAGAAAGCTTGAAGAAGTGTTGAAATAGTTTGCTTTAAGCAAATCCATTTTTTGCAGAAAATAACACCATTTCTTGTCTTGTGTGTACATTTAATTTAGTAGAAATAGTTTTGCGGATATGTTCTATTTCGTGTGAGGACTTATTCATTTTTTGTGCAATCTCGGCATAACTTAAATTGGTTGCAAGTAATTGCAAAAAACACTTTTCGCTATAATTCAAAGGAATACAAACATTTAACAATTCATCTTTTTTGAATTGCTTATATTGTAATAATCCATTTTCATTAACACAAAGTAAAAAATAAGACTCCCCCTTGGCTGTTTTCAACAAAGCTTCTTTAAAATATGTATAGTTAGCAGCCTTATCAATAAAACCAATAGCTCCGTTCAAATACATCTGTTTGATATTATAAACATTAGACTCGCTTGAAAAAGCCAATATTTTAATGTTGGGGTACTTTTCTTTTATTTTACTAGCCATTGCAAAACCACTACCCTAAACAGTATTTAGTTTAATATCTAGCAGCACAACTGTTGGCACTTGTTTCTTTGTTTTTATAATATCCCAAAATTCAATATCGTTTAATGCTGTGCCTAGCACATTAAATTCAAAAGCCTCTAGCAGGTTTTTAGTTCCTGTTAATACCAAAGGATGATCATCAACAATAATTACAGAATGCATAACAGTTGTATAATATGCTCAAAATTATAATATTATGAGCAACTTAATTACAAAAAAATTTTAAAGATTTCATAATTATAACAACTATTTTTAAACCCAATATCTCTTGTTGTGAAACATCCTCAACAAACCTATTTCACTCAAAGTATTGCCATTACTGCATTACAGCATATTCCTTTAACCACAAAACAATCTAATAGTTATTTGCTTACAAAAAATAATTGAAACATCAAAACGAAATTTCGGTTTTATGTTATATTTTTTTCTTTTAGGTTTGGTTTTCAATTAGTAAAGCAGTTCTTTAATATCAATAGAAAAATCTAGAGTGTTATTTAAAAGTAGGTGGGCAAGTATGGCAGTTGCCAAATTAAAATAGCTTCTTGTAAAACCATTGTGTCTTTTATAAAACGCAGAATAGTTTGAATGTTTTGTGTAAAACATTGAATACATAACACTTTACCTTAAATCTTTTACACAAAAGACTTAAAGTCTAGCAGTATAGTTTGAAAGTTTTGTGTAATAGTTTTAATATTTAGTAAAATACTTTGAATGTTTTGTGTAAACCATTCAATAAAAAGTGCAGAACATTAAATAAATACCAAAAAAGTTTGAATCTATTGTAAAGAAAATTTAAAAAAATGTGCTTTTGAAAATAAAAAAAGCACTATTGATACTTATAATATTTTTTATTAATCATTTATAACCAATCATTAACAATTAAAATTGTATTGTATGCAAAAGAACATTCAAAACAGCATTAACGAATTAACCGATTTAAAAACAGGCGTGCATAAATATGCTACCCAATGGGCAAATATGCCAGTGAAAGAAGCAGATATTGATGCTGCTATTGCAGCCCTGCTAGCCAAAGGCAAGGCAATTAGCGATTCTGAAACGCTATTAAAACAAGCTAGGCTTGATGGAAGAGATGCTGTAGAACTGTATCAACCATTAATTGAACAAGTAACTAGTTTGGCAGAGGGGATACATAAAACCGAACAAGGTAAACTTGCAGATTATAATTTAGATATTGCTAACACAGTAAGCCGAACTGCTAAAACAGCCCCATCTAAAGCAATTATAGAAAGCGTTACAGATGATATTGATGGTATAGGTTTTATTATTAAAATGCAATCCCTTGCAGGAGCCGATGGTTTTGAAATAGAAAAAAGCAATCCTGTAGATAGCACTTTATTGGTGCTAGCACCACCTTATCAGCATTTACGCAATAGCACTAAATTAATTGTGGTGGATGATGAAGTGGAAAAAGGCAAAAGATATTTTTATAGAGTACGTGGTTTTAACAGAAAAGGTTATGGCGAGTGGAGTGAACCTGTTAGCAGGGTGCAGTAGTAATTGGGTAAGTGGTGAGTAGGAATTAGGAAAAAATATTTTACAACAACTTTTTAGAGTTTAGTGTACAAACTCTCTTGAAAGTTGGCGTAAAAGTAGCCCAATACAATTGTGTGTACAGCAAAAAATATGGGGCTGCAAACAAAAATCCTTAGAAGTGTAGTTACGAATTTGTACAACCTAGCAACACCAATAAGGTAACAAAAACCAAGTAGCACGCCACTCTTAGCTAAGAGCAGCACCAAAACAAGTGGCTATTTACTAATAGCAAATTGTGCCAAAAGTTGTGGATGCCATTTAAGTTTATGTTGGGCAATAGCAGCAGCCCCAATGCTGCAAATATATACCTAGCTTTATACTCTTTAGCGTTTAAAGGGGGCTGGGTGTAGGTTGAAATTTTAAATTTTTTATTAAGATGAAAAAAATAATAATGTTATTAGGTTTTGCTATGTTTTCGATGGCAACTTTTGCAGCAGAGAAAGTAGTAAACTCTTCGAATTCAGCAACGGTTTCTAGCAGTGATAGAACTGAAACAGTTAAAAACAAAATTTCATCAATTTTAGACAAGTATAAAGTTGATAAAAATGTTACAAACATATCTATGGAGGATATATTCTCATAAAAATTTATTTTATTGCAGACTGCCCAGATAGTTGGTATCAAGTTGCTGCTGTGCTTACTATAAAAGTATGGGATGATGGTTGTGCAGAATTTTATCCTTGGTGTCAAGATGATGATTTAATTTGTTCATAAAATATTTTATTAACTTCAGCTAACAATGGAAAAATTCATTGTTAGCTTTTTAAACAATTTTAACAATGAAATACTTAACGTTTGTCTTCATTTTCGCAGTATTATTTTTATTCAATGTAAAAGCTCAAAATAATACAATCTGTGCTGTAAAATATAAAGACTTAAAATCTAGTACAATTCTTGGAACACATAATTATTGGTTTTATCAAGATAAACTAGTATCAGTTAAAGAACCAAATAATCGAGCAATTCATATGCGTGGTTTTCCAGTGTTAATCAACGGCGTAATGACCACACAAACAGATACAATAAAATTCAACAGAGAATTTAACGAATATATTGATGATATGAATGACGAAATGAAAAAAAAACCTGTGAGAGTTACCATGAAATACTACAATTCTGATATTTCTAAAATGACATATTTTTATGATTATAAAAACAAAAATTACATAGTCGTTGATACGTTACAAAATATGGATAGTTGGGAAATTTTAAATGACACAATGACTTTTATGGGCTTTAAATGCCAAAAAGCTAGTATTAAGTATAAACAAGATACCTACACTGCTTGGTTTACCACACAATTGCCTTACAATGCAGGACCAGATGGCTTTAGAGGTTTGCCAGGTTTAATTTTGAAAGTTAACAATTCATCTGGCAAGTTAGGCTTTGAAGCAATAGTAATACAAACACCATTTAAAGGTGTTGTTCCGACATTTAGTAATGAAGGAGAAATAATTTCACAAAATGATTGGCTTATCTTGTCGAGAGAAAGAAACAGCAAATTGCGTGAATCAATGAATAATATGATGAATGAATATAAAAAAGATTTGAAACAAAAACAATAAGTAAACCCTTATGATAAGATTAGCCTTATTATTTGTTTTGTTTTTTCCCGTATTCATTTTTTCGCAAACTGATAATAAAAAAATTGAAGGTACAGTCACCAATCCAAATTCCGAACCCATTTCCAATGCGAGTATTAAAATTATTGCTAACGATACAAATGGCATTGTAAAGCAATTTGCTTTTTCAAACAGCAATGGTAAATTTTCAATAAAGCTTTCGTCTGTAGCTTATCAACTGTATTTACAAATAAGTGTACTTGGCTATACAACATTTAATGTTAAAGTGACTGATAGCCTTATAAATAAACCTAGCCAGTTTATAATGCTTCCACTTACAAAAGCATTACCAGAAGTTTATGTAAAGGCAGAAAATCAAATTACAAAAAAAGGAGACACAACCAGCTTTAAAGTATCGTCTTTTGCAAAGGGAAATGAAAATACAATTGCCGATTTATTGAAACGTTTGCCCGGATTAAGTATTGACGAATCAGGGACTATCAAATTTAATGGCAAAAATATTGATGCTGTATTGCTTGAAGATGATGATTTATTTGGCAGTAATTATGGCAACCTTGTAAATAACAGTGGCATTAGTGGCATAGAAAAAGTAGAAGTAATAGAAAACTATAAAAGCAAGGACAGGATAGAAAACAGTTTAACCAAAGGCAAGCAAACAGTTTTAAATTTAAGGTACAAAGGAGCAGGTATTAGAAATTTTGGGCAAGCTACAATTGGCTACGCACCCTATCAAAATCCTCACGATATGAGATTAAATTTAACCACTTTAAGTAAAAGAGTTAAAGCAGTAAGCATTGGAAATAAAAACAGTACAGGTTTTTTAGCTCAGCAACTATTTGGTTTAACCAATGAAAACGATTTACCAGATAATAAAAACATAGAATATCCACAGACTATTGAGCTTCAAAAAACTCCTATAAGCTTTAATAATATTGAGCCAAAAAACATTAATAAATACAGAATTTTCGATAACAATAGTAGCCTTGCAACAACTAACCTGCTGTTTAAACTTACTAAGAAAATCTTGTTTAAAAACAACTATGCTTTTGTACAAGATAATTTTTTACAAAATTATAACAGCAGCACTACTTATATAGGTGGTGTAATACCAACTACTATATTGCAAGAAAGTAAAATAGCAAAAAACAATAACTTCTTTTTTACTGAAGGCGAAACCAGTTTGAATTGGGGAGAGAAAAATCAAACACGAATAAACTACTTTTTTTCAAGTGGAAAAGGATTGCATAGTACTGACGGTTTTTTTCAAAACAATATTTTAACACAAACACTGCAAAACAACAATAGTCAGGGTAGTTTGTTGCTAACACACGTTATTTTACTAAAAGAGAAGAGTTTTATAAACATAAAGTACAATTATTATAGTGGCAACACTGCCGCTGATTATATGTTTACAAACCCATTAGCAGATACAAGTTTAAACATAAAAAACACCGATAAAAATATCATTCAGTTAATAGCCTACAATCAAAAAGTACATACTGCTTCTGCGAATTGGTTTAAAGTGCTAAATTCTTTTAGTTTATCTGTAACGCTAAATGAAGCTTTAAAAAACATTACCCCGACAAGTAATACATTATTAACAAGGCAAGACAATACACAAGCAAACTTTAAAAGTAATTTTCAGGTTGAGCAACAAATTAAAATAGCAGAAACGGAATTGTCTGTAAACCTAAGCAAAAATTTCAGCAGTAGATTGCAAGCAAGTTTTGTAAATAAATTTAAAAATTTGTCCTACAAAAAAGATGTGCTAAATGATAGTAGAAGCGAAGACAAATTATTTTACTTGCCAAGTTTAAATATTACTTTCAAACCTACCAATAAATCACATCTATCTCTAAACAGCTCTTTACAAGCACAAGCACCAAATGCCGATCAGCTAAATAAGGCTTCCATTTTTATGGGCAATAACAATATTACTACTGGTACAAATGAAATAAATCTACAATCTGGCTATACGCTTAATCTTTTTTATGTATTCAGCGATTTTGCGTATAAACGTTATAGTTATTATGCATCGTTATTCTATTCTAATTTACCAACGCTATACACAAATAATTTTACTGCCAGCAACTTGTATATGTTTAATAGTTTAGTTCCATTTAATAAGAATAACAACAATTTTAATGCTAATATTGGGTTCGATAAAAATCTGGTTAAACTGAAGAGTTGGTTAACCTTAAAAACAAATTACAATGCGGGTACTTTCTTTAGTAATAACAATACTGTCTTAATTACAAATAATGTCACCAATTTAAAATCGGAACTAAAATACAGAACAAATTGGAATAAATGGTTTAATATCAGTACAACCATTGCATACACTACAAGTACACAAAAATCTTTAATCAGCACCTTTGAACTAAACAACTTCACCAATAGCGAATGGCTTACCAACACAACCATAGAATTAAAGTTGTACAAAAATTGGTTTATTGATATTCAACACGACTATCTTGTAAATCACTCATACAATAAACCTGTTCAACATATACAGTTTTTAGATACAAAGTGTAAGTATAATTTTAATAATAAATGGTCCGGCTCTTTGTTATTGCGTAATATACTTAATACAAATGCCTTTACTACAAGCAGCAGCAGCACCACACAAAATACAGTTCAAAATTTTACCCTTACACCATTTTTTGGATTGTTCACTTTAGGGTATAAATTCTAAAAAGAAATTTAATAATTTCTTCATTTCCCTTTCCTTTGCATTTTCACAAAAATTTTGCTCGTCCTGCAAACGAGTTCATTTTTAATGAAACATTGACTTCAAAAAAGTGGATGTCTAAAATTAAAATTATGGCTGTATTACACAATAAAATAGATGCATCTATTTTAAAACAACGTTTATTAGAGGAAACAGAACCTCGCACCACTATTAGCTTTTACAATTATTTCGAGATTGTAAATCCACAGGAATTCAGAGATTATCTTTACAAGAATCTATCAACTTTAAATGTATTTGGAAGAATTTATGTTGCCACAGAAGGCATCAATGCACAAATAAGTGTACCATCTTCAAACGTCGAAAATTTTAAAATTTTTCTGTACTCAATTCCTGAATTAAACAATATAAGATTAAATATTGCTGTTGATGACGATGGCAAAAGTTTTTGGGTTTTAAAAGTAAAAGTGAGGGAACAAATTGTTGCTGATGCTATAGATGATGCATCATTCAATATGCATCAAAAAGGCAAATATGTTGATGCAGAAAAGATGAATCAAATGCTGAACGAAGGCGATACTGTTGTGATTGATATGCGTAATCATTACGAGTTTGAAGTAGGGCATTTTGAAAATGCAATTGAATTGCCAAGCGATACTTTTAGAGAACAGTTGCCAATGGCTGTTGATATGATGAAAGGTAATGAAGAGAAAAATATTATTATGTATTGCACTGGTGGTATTCGTTGCGAAAAAGCAAGTGCTTTTATGCTACATAAAGGATTTAAAAATGTATTTCACTTAGAGGGAGGAATTATCAACTACACACGTCAAGCAAAAGAAAAAAATCTTCCATCAAAATTTATAGGCAAAAATTTTGTGTTTGATAATCGTTTAGGAGAAAAAATAACTGATGATATTATTTCAAAATGCCATCAATGTGGCAAGCCAGCAGATACACATACAAACTGTGTAAACAGTGGCTGTCATTTACTTTTTATTCAATGTGAAGAATGTGCTAAAGACTACAATGGCACTTGTAGTATAGAATGTAAAGAGATAATTGCATTGCCAGAAGAAGTTCAAAAAGAGCTGAGAAAAGGAGTA
>JANYEB010000083.1 GCA_025363355.1 Chitinophagaceae bacterium
ATTTTGCTAATCATTGGTGTTTGCGTATCGTGTGTAACATCTGTTATAATGGCAATATCTGGTTTAATTCTACGTGCAATCATTTCTGCACCACGCAAGCCAATTTCTTCTTGCACAGCATTCACAATATATAAACCATAAGGCAATTGCTTATTATTTTCTTTTAATAATCTTGCAACTTCGGCAATCATAAAACCACCAATTCTATTGTCAAATGCACGACCAATTAAATTGCCATAAGCTAATTCATCATAGCCCTCAGCATAAGTAACGACACTGCCAATATGAATACCTAGTTCTTCAACTTCTTTTTTATTTCTTGCACCACAATCTAAAAACAAATTATCAGTTTTGGGTTGAGGTTCTTTTGCTTCAGGATTACTTAAACGAGTATGAATTGCAGGCCATCCAAACACAGCTTTTACTGGTCCTTTTTTTCCGTGAATATTAACACGCATTGCTGGTGCAATTTGATGATCAACACCACCATTACGCTTTAAATAAATTAATCCTTCTGCAGTGATATAATTTACAAACCAACTTATTTCATCTGCGTGTGCTTCTATCACCACTTTAAATGTTGCAGTAGGATTTATAACCCCTACAGCTGTACCATAAGGATCGGTGAATTGTGTATCTGAATATTGTTTAACATATTTTAGCCAAACTTTTTGTCCACCAGTCTCAAACCCAACAGCAGAAGGGGTATTGATATATTCTTTTAAGAAAGCCCAAGAAGCTTCGTTTAAAATTGATTTTGCTTTTGCTTGCTTTTTTGTTGCCTTAGCTTTTGCCATATTAATAAATTGTTATTGATGCTATACTTACAAAAATAATAAGATTTTATTTGAACTTAGTTTGCAATAGAAAATAAATTGATAACAGTTTACTAAGAACTTAATTTTGTAGTGTAAATATTGTTGTTTGATTTAAGCAAATGGTCTTTCGAATAAAAATAATTTATCTTTCATCCATCATTATCTACTTAAAATGAATAAAACTACACTTGTTATTGGTGCATCAGAAAAAGAAGAACGTTACAGTAATATGGCTGTTAAACTACTTGTTAAATATCAACATAAAGTATTTGCAATTGGTAGTAAAACAGGCAAAATTGGTGAAATAGAAATTGTAATAGGGCAACCTAAACTTGATAATATTCACACCATTACTTTGTATTTAAGTAAGCAATATCAAAAGGAATATTATGATTATATTTTGTCTTTAAAACCCCAAAGAATCATCTTTAATCCCGGTACAGAAAATGAAGCGTTAGAAATTTTAGCGAAAGAACACAACGTCAACGCAATCGATGCCTGTACTTTAGTGCTGCTAAAAACAGGACAATATTGAACTAGATATTAATTTAGCAAAATGAAATTAACGATAACGATTCTTGTTTTTCTATTTTGCAGCCATTTAAGTATTGCACAACAACCTGCTTTTCCCACAGCAGAAGGTGCTGGAAAATTTACAATTGGTGGTCGCGGTACAGCTACATCACTAACTACAGTTTATTATGTTACAAGCCTTGCAGATGATGGTAGCCCAGGTACATTACGTTATGCTGTTAACCAAACAGCAGCTTACAGAACTATTGTTTTTGGTATATCTGGAACAATACATTTAGGTTCTAATTTAAACGTAAAGTCTAATACAACTATTGCTGGTCAAACAGCACCCGGCGATGGTATTTGTCTTGCTGATCATAGCTTGGTACTAGGTGGAAATAATATTGTTGTTAGATATATGAGGTTTCGTTTAGGAGATAAAAATCAATTAAAAACTAGTCCAACAGGATGTGGTGTTCCTGTTGCTCCATTCACTGCATCTTGTATGCCATTAAATGGAAGCGGTGGTGATGATGCATTTAGCAGCACCGGTAGAAAAAATATTATTGTTGATCATTGTACAATGAGCTGGAGCAATGATGAATCTTGCAGTATTTATGCAGGAGATAGCACAACCATTCAATGGTGTATGATGAGTGAGCCATTAAACTATGCTTATCACTTTGAAACAGGTGATGCCGATTTTGAGCATCATGGTTATGGTGGTATTTGGGGTGGAAGAAGGGCTAGTTTTCATCATAATCTCTTGGCACATTGTCAAGGTAGAGCTTGCAGATTTGATGGCAGCAGAAATTTAGATGGTGGAGCAACTGTAGGTGTTGAAAACTGCGATTTTAGTAATAATGTTATTTATAACTGGGGTGCTTATAATGTGAATGGTGGAGAAGGCGGAAATTATAATATTGTAAATAATTATTACAAATATGGCCCTTCAACAGGTTCTACTGTAAAATCAATGGTAATTAATCCTTATGAAACACCACCATTGCCTTATGGCAAATACTATGTTTCTGGTAATTATGTTGATGGATCAACTAGTGTTACTAATAACAATTGGCTCGGAGCAAAAATGCAAGGAGGAAGTTTGGCAGATACTACTCAATCTAAGGTTACAACACAATTTACCGTATCATCTATCAATTTGCAAAGCCCTGTTGATGCGTATAATGCAGTTATCAATAATGTTGGAGTAACTATACCAGGAAGAGATACACTTGATAAAAGAATTATTAGCAATGTGGTGAATAGAACAGGAAAAATTATAGACGTGCAAGGTAATTATCCTCATGGAACTGCTTATGCAAGTACAGTAAATGCTTGGCCAGCTTTAGTTTCAGGAACAGCACCAACTGATGGTGATTTTGATGGTATGGCAACTTGGTGGGAGAAAAGAGAAGGGTTTAATCCAGCTAGTTATGCTGATAGAGCAACCATTACAACTGGAGGTTATACTGCATTGGAAAAATATTTAAACAGTATTCCTGCTTGGAATGCACACGCAAACTTTGTTAGTTTAACTGGAACTAAAATTAACTCAACTCTTGCTAGATTTAATTTTGTTACAGATTGGGTGAAGGATGGTTTTACTTATGGATTATTTAGAAGTTCTGATAGTTTAGGAGTTTATTCAAAAGTAAATAATATGAGTTCTTTTATGGATTCTATTAATTTTTCAATTGATGATGCTGCACTTCCTGCTGTAACATCTTACTATAAAATTGGTTCTTATAAAGTGGGTGTTACACCAGATACTTTATATAGCAATATTGTTAAAATAATTGGTACTGTTACACCTGTTAAATTTTCTAATTATGAATTAAAACTGATTAATCAAGTAAACAATAATAAAAACCAAATAGTTAATTATTGGACAACTTTAACAGAAATAAATACTTCGCATTTTAATGTTCAAAGAAGTGTTGATGGAAGAAACTTTACAACTGTTGGAACCATTGCTGCTAAAGGAAATTCTGATTATTCTTTTACTGATATTATTGAAGCTAATAGTGCAGTTAAAGTATATTATTATAGAATTGAATCGGTAGATTATGATGGAGCTAAACAATATACTTCAACGAAACAAATTAAGTTAGATGAAGCAACAAATCAAAGCATCAAAGTGTTTCCAAATCCTGCTCATAAAGATTTTGTTGTAACGCATTCTATCGCTCAAAAAAATACTATTATTCAAATTATTAATGAAGCTGGTACGGTTTGTTCTACAGTTCTTGTTAAAGAAGGAACAACGTCTACAACAATTATTGCTAATAAGCTTTCAAAAGGAAATTACACTGTATTGTTAATTGACGATAATAGAAAAATAGCTTCATCTATCATTATTTTATAAGCAAATTATCAATAATAATGCTGATTCATTTTGCTTATGTTATTTATTTGCAGAATGAAGAAATTTTTATCAATAGCAGTTATTGTTCTTATTGCTAATTCATCATCTATAGCTCAAAAGAAAGAAAGGAAAGGAGAATTTTATTTTAGTTGGGGATACAACAAAGAATGGTACACAAATAGTACTGTACGAGTAATGCAACCTGAGCTTGGGAATGATTATAAACTAATGTCAGTAAAAGCTCACGACCATCCAGGTTGGGATGAAGGCGTACTTAGTTTGCCATTAACAATTCCACAATATAATTACAGAATTGGCTATTTCTTCAATAAGAAAAAGAACCTTGGGTTTGAAATCAACTTCGATCATACCAAATACATTATTGCTGATCAAGATGTAAGAATAACAGGCAAACTAAACAACCGTAATGTTGATACAACAGTACGGTTTAATGAAGCTAATGGCTTTGAATATTTCTTAAACAATGGAGCCAATTTTCTTTTATTCAATTTAGTTAAAAGATGGAATTACACATCAAGCCATAACCAAAATTTCAAGTTAGATGCTTTGGGTAAAGTAGGTGTTGGGCCAGTTATTCCTCACGTTCAAAATACTTTCTTTGGAAAAGATAACGACCCTCGTTTTCAATTTGGTGGTTGGAATGTTGGATTAGAATATGCTTTACGTGCAACCTTTTATAAAACTGTTTATATTGAATTTGCCAACAAAATTGATTATGCAGGGTATAGCGGTTTAAGTGTCTATAAAGGCAAAGCAAGACAAATGTTTGGCACTTATGAAATGATTCTCAACCTTGGAATCACTTTTCCTGCTGGTAAGAAAATAAAGTAAGCTTTACATAAGTCTTTAAACAAGTTCAATCACAGTAATCTCTGGTAAAATACCAACTCTTCCTGGATAGCCAATAAAACCAAAGCCACGGTTTACATAAAGTTTTTGTTTACCATCTTCATATAGCCCAGCCCATTGTTTATACATCCATTGTACCGGGCTGAATTTAAAGAAAGGTAATTCTACACCAAACTGCATTCCATGTGTGTGGCCAGCCAACATTAAATCAATATCAGGATATTCTGTTTTTACTTGTGCATCCCAATGGCTTGGGTCGTGGCTCATTAATATTTTAAAAGGGTATTGTTCAGTTCCAGGATATGCTTCTTTCATTTTGCCATACTTAGGAAAACGACCCTTAGCTCCCCAATTTTCTATGCCAAGTAAAGCAATCTTTTCTCCACCTTTTTCTAAAACAACGTGCTCATTCATCAATAATCTCCAGCCTAAATCTTTATGTGCTTGCTTTAGCTTATTTAAGTTATCAGTTTTTGCAGCTTCGTTGTCCCAAGCAACATAATCACCATAATCATGATTGCCTAATGTGCTGTAAATGCCCAATGGTGCTTTAAGTTTATTAAATACTGGGATGTATTCTAGAATTTCAGTATGCCTATCATTCACCAAATCTCCAGTAAATAAAATCAAATCGGCATTCTCTTTAATAATTAAGTCAACACCGTGGTCAACAGCTTTTGTATCTTGAAAACTGCCACTGTGTATATCACTAATATGCACAATCTTTAAGCCCTTAAAAGCTTTAGGCAGGTTTTCAAAAGCCAATGAAACTTTCTTTACCTGATAGTTATACTTATTGCTAAAACCATATAATAAAGTTCCAAATAGGGTAGTACCAATACCTAATCCCATCCAACTTAAAAACACACTTCTAGGAATATTATCTTCCTCAATGCCCAATTGAGAGCCACTATCTGGCATTACCTTTTTCACGGTCCATAAAATACCTCTTCTGCCATCATCTATTAAAAAGAAAACAATAGCTATAATCTTGGCTATTAATAAACCCATCATAACAGCAAATACATAGTTCCTAAAGAACTTAGAACTGTTTAAAGATTGGATATAAGGAAACAGAATCACTGTAATAATAGTAACAGCAGATACTATCCAATAGGTATAATGAATAATATTCTTTGTTCTTTCAGATGCATTAAACGAAACTGCCTTTACTGCTTGGAAAACATAGAAATCTAATGCCAGCATTATCGCTGCTATAATCCACCAAAAGCTTGTACTTCTCATATTAAAATTAAAGTTGCAACATTATGGTAAGAATCTATTTACACAAAAACCAATTACATAAAAAAGGTTACCATTTACGATAACCTTTTTTGTTTTTAATTATTTATTGCCGCCACTTTTGGCTTTTAACTCTTGAACTTTTTTCTGGGTTTCCATCATTTGTTCATAACGTTCTTGCCATTTGCTTTTTTGTTTGGCTTTAGGGTTCTTTCTTCTTTGTTCAATATCTGCAATTAGTTTATCATGATTGATAATAAACTTTTGAATCACCACTTGCAATATCAATGTAATTAAGTTTGATACAGTATAATACCAAGTTAATGCAGATGGCAAGTTATTGAACACAAAGAACAAGATGAATGGGAAGATATATGGCATATACTTCAACGCAGGATTGTCTTGTGTTGGTGTATTGCCCATATTGTAAATAGATATCAAGAAACTAGTTAAAACTGCAGTAATGGTAAACAAACTAATATGGTTTACGCCAATAAAAGATGTGTGCCAGCTAGCAATTGAATCAAATACAGATAAATCTTTACTCCATAAAAACGATTGCCCACGCACAGCAATATTGGTATTAAAGAAACTATACAAGGCAAAGAATATAGGTATCTGAAGCAATGCAGGCAAACAGCCCCCGAGCATATTGACCCCTGCTTCTTTATTGAACTTCATTTGTGCCATTGCAAAACCTTGCTGATCGCTACCAAACTTCTTTTTTAGTTCATCCAGTTCTGGTCTTAAAATTTTCATTTTTGCACCACTTACATAGCTACCATACATTAATGGTGCAGTGATTAAGCGAATAAAGATGGTAAGCAATAAAATTGCCCAGCCATAACTTGTTACAAACTTCGTAATCAAGCTAAAAATTGGCATAATGATGTATTGATTGATGGGTCTAACAAAAGAATACATATCTCTTCCCAAGTTTACAATGCGTGCCATTTCTGGTGCAGGCTGACGTTCTAGTATTTTAAACTCGTTAGGACCAAAATACATTTGCATTGGCACTGTTGCATTGTTGCCTGTTACTTTTAGTTCAAACATAGCTTCAACTTTTGCAAGTTCTGTTGCAGTATCAACAGTGTTACGACCCCATTTTACATTACCACTATTAAAATTATTTTTTGCAACCAATGTTGTATTGAAAAACTGCTGCACCACTGCCATCCAGTTGGTAGGTTTTTCAAATTTATGCTCAGTTTTAGAGCTGATATAGTCAAAATCGCCCCCTTCATAAAAACAAAGATTACTCATTTGCTGACGCTCATACTTTGCACTCTTCTCATGTTGCATTGTAGTGCTGTTCCAATTAAAGTTTAACTGGTTTCCTGTTAGTGTGGTGTTAGGAGTAGCCAAAGTAATATCCCAATCAATCATATAATTATTGGGCTTCACCGTAAATGTGTGAATTACTGGCTTGTTTAACGAATCGTTTAAAGAATAACTAATGGTTTGGCTGCCGTCTTTATTAGCTGCTACACTGCTTGCAGTAAAGTATAAGTCAGTTGTTTGGGCAGCTGCATTGCCACCTGTGTTAATAGCATAACCTAATTTATCGCTTTCGGCACCCAGCACAACTTGTTTGCCATCGTAAGACTTATAATTCTTTAACTCTACAAATTTGATTCTACCGCCTTTGTTTGTGAAAGTAACTTTTAGTAAATCTGATTCAACTGTTGTAGTTTGTTCTGTTCCTAGTGCTGCACTTACCAACTTGCCACCAATTGCAATCTTTCTTGCAGAATCTTCGTGGGCAGCCATTATTTTAGCTTTCACAGAATCTAAAATGGGTGCTTTGCTTGCCTCTACTTTTGCAATGGAGTCATCAATTTGTTTCTTATACTTTAGATAAGTTTGCTGTTGGTTATTATTATACCAAAAAAATGTAAAAAACAACACCGCCAACAACGTAAAACCAATCACCGTATTTTTATCCAGCTTCATATCTTCTTTTTATTAAGGCGGCAAAGGTAGGGGACGACGTATAACTTGCTGACTGTTTTTTACCGCTTCATCAATTGATATTATAAGAGGCGTTTTCAAGCAGATATCCCAAGAGAAACACTCGATGTTTGGTAGATTAATGCCCATATTTTAACCAGTAATTATCTTGCAAGAATTCAAAAACAATAAAAAAAAGCCGTCTTTGCGAGGTTCTTGCCGAAGCAATCTCTCGAATAAAGCAGATTGCTTCGTTGAGGCACGAACCTCAATCTCGCAAAGACTACACTATCTTTCGAATTGTTCAATTCACACTATTTGTTTTTATTGCTTTTCAATATCAAATACATAATCAGTGTTATCCGTTGCATCCGTGCCATCCGTGTTCCATCATTCATCGCCAATGAACTATTTTAAGCTAATTCCCAACCCTGCATTGCCCAAAATCTGCACATTACCATTGGTAAATTGCAAACCTTCGGCAGCATCTTCAGACAATAACAAAGGACCATCCATATCTACATAGTCAAGCTGTGGTAAAAAGTTGGCGTTGGCAGCAGCACCAATGCTGCATTCGTTCATACTGCCCATCATAACCTTTAAATTCAATTCTCTTGCCCTTGCAATCATTCTAATAGCAGGTGTAATGCCACTGCATTTGGTGAGTTTAATATTAATGCCGTGAAAATGCTCCACGCATTGCTCCACATCTTTTTCAAACACACAAGACTCATCGGCAATTAATGGAATGGGGGCGTGCTGATACAAGGTTTTCATCCCATCCCAATTGGTTTTTGCCAAAGGTTGTTCCACCAATTCCACCCCTAAATCTTTTAACACAGGAATCTTTTGCATTGCTTCATCTAACGACCAGCCTGCATTAGCATCTACCCTGAAAATGGCATTGGTATGCTTTCTTAGTTCTGCAATCACTTCAATATCTCCATCAAACCCTAGTTTTATTTTATAAATGGGGTGTGGTTTGGCTTTTATTTTGGCAATCATTACTTCGGTAGTATCAATTCCAATGGTATAATTGGTGGGAGGTGCGTTCACAAACTCGGTATTCCACAACTGATACAATAATTTGCCCTTGAGTTTGCCAAATAAATCCCAGCCTGCCATATCCAATGCACTCACCAGAAAAGGATTATTGGGAATGAGGTGATGCAGATAGTGCCAATACCTTTCGGGTTCGGTGAAAGCAAATTTTTCTATCATTCTTTTCTTTGCTTCAATATCTGCTATCATTTTTTCTACCGTGATATCGTAATAAGCAATAGCAGGTGCTTCGCCAAAACCAACATACCTGCCCAATTGTAGGCAAACCATTAAAGATGGTTGGTGGGTTTTGGTTCTTCCACCCGAAATGGTGAAAGGATACTCAAAAGGCAGCTCTATTTTTTTGTAGAATAATTCCATTTAGGGTTTGGGGTTTGGAGTTTTGGGTTGGATGTTTATGGTTTTATACCTAAATCTTTTGATTTTACCCCTAAATCTTTACAAAATTTATCCGCAGTTTCTCTTTTCTGAAAAATGTCTTGCTTTTCATTCAAATTTGACGAAATCATATTTGACCAGATTTGAATGTATTTGCAAGCTTTCTCTTTTTCACCAACTTTTCTTGCCAAGTATGCAGCAGTTTCATAAGCATTAATAGTAGGGTGAATCTGTATAGACTTTTCATAATCTGCTAAAGAGCCTTCATAGTCGTAAAAGTTAGATTTAAACATTGCCCTGAAGTAATAATACTCATAATTTGTACTCATATCTTTCATTGCATCCATCATACCTCTGCTTGCATAAAATTTATCATTTTCTAAGGAGTCTAATGTAATGGCTTTGCCGTAATACTTTAAAATCTCATCTTTTAAATAAGATTTTAAAACTGGGTCTGTGGCATAATCATCTACTTTGTTTTTCTGCAATATAGCAAGTCTTTCAAGCCATTTGCATCTGCCCATTCTATAATACACTTTAGCGTTAGTGCTATCTTTTTTTATTGAAATTTGATAGAGCTTAAATGCTTTATTATACATTTCTGCTCTGAAAAAAAAGTTGGCTTCTCCAACTATAGTGACTGTTTTATTTATAGAAACTTCAATTGCTTTATTAAAATCTTTTTCGCCTTTTAATGTATCGTCTAATTTATAATAACAAATACCTCTATACAGATAAGCATTGGTGAAATTGGGGCAGGTTTTAATTTGTTCTGAAAATTTTGTGATTGAGTTTTCAGTTTCTCCAGCACCCATTTTTTTTACTGCTTCATTAAAGGCAGTTGAATCGCAATAAGATTGAGAATAACAGTTTGCAGATAGAATAAGGGTGAAGAAAGATGCAATAATGGCTTTGTGTAACATATTGTTGTATTAG